>CAYZLH010000001.1:0-6033 GCA_964478795.1 uncultured Bdellovibrionales bacterium
GCGGCAATCACCTAAATGCTTTAATGGAATACCTTACGGCCGCCAACGTAGCCAAAGATGTTGCCGCCCGCGATACCTTTTTACAAAAAGCCATGAACGCTTCGAAAAATATTTACTTAAAAGATGCTAAAGCAGATTTGGAAAAAATTTCTACTCTCTCCTTTCCCTCGGAAAGTGCCGCTGGCGTTGCCACGAAAATTCTTCTTGCAAGAGGCTATATGTATCGCGGCGATCCAGGCGAGGCCGAGAGTCTTTTGAAAAGTGCACTGAGTAATGCGGATCCCTCTCACCCGCTACGCGCGAAGGCCGAAGAAATGTTGGGTGATATTTCCAAAATTTCCGACGTAGACAAAAACACTATCGGTATCTTGCTACCCCTCTCGGGGAAATTTGCAAAATTTGGCCGGCTTTGCCTGAATTCCATCTTGCTCGCTTACGGCGCCTATGAAGATATGCCCGAAGTTGCCGAGAATACTCGTTTTCGCTTAGCCATTCGGGATTCTGGCGAAAGCCCCGAGGTCGCTTTAGAAAAATTTGAAGAGTTAGTTAAGGATGAAAAGTCTATTGCTGTAATTGGACCACTACTTAGTAAACAGTTTCCAAGTGTGGCACGTAGATCTCAGGAATATGGCGTCCCCCTCTTTTCCTTGAGCCAAAGAATTGAAGAAAGTCAATTGGGCTCCTATGTATTCCCAATCGCTCTCTCTCCCAATCAACAAATTGATCTTATCGTTTCCCAAGCCATGGGTGTAAACGGTTTCAAACGTTTCGCCATTCTTGCTCCCAGCGATTCCTTCGGCGATGAATATGCGAATCTTTTTTGGGATGCCGTGGAAAAAAATGGCGGAGAAATCATAGGCATCGAACGTTACGAACCCAAGGCCACAGACTTTCAAGAAGAAGTTCGCCGCTTATTCGGCAAAGAGTATTTAGGCGCAAGAAAAATTGAACTCGAAGATTTGAAACGAAGAGCAGATCAATATGCTTCAACTCTAAAAGTTAAAGGGAAACTTCGTCAACGTCTCCTTAAACAGTATGACCCAAAGGCCATCATTGACTTCGATGCCGTATTTATCCCCGACGACCCGGCTACTGTTGGCCAAATTGCTCCCGCCTTTGCCGTAGAGGAAGTGGATAATATTCCCATGCTGGGAATAAATACCTGGAACACCTCAGAAATCGTGCAACGGGCTGGGCGATACTTGCAGCGCTCACTTTTTGTGGATGGGTTTTTCGCCAACAGCAGAAATCCGCGAACCATCGAATTTGTCCAAGCCTACATGAAAAACTTCAATTCTATACCTGGAACCATAGAGGTGCAGTCTTTTGATGCCGCCAAGATCCTGATGAAAGCGCTCAGCGATAGTGATGCCTCAAAGCGCTCTTCATTACTAGATCATTTGCGTAAACAAGAGAACTTCTCCGGAATCTCTGGAGAATTTCGTTTTACCCTCGATGGAGTACAAAGAGGTGCCCATTTATTGACGGTAAGAGGTAACTCTATCGTCGAAATTCCGCAGAACTAAATCGCGGAAACTCCCACTATTCTTGCCTCTCCCCGGGCATTTTCTGTATAATTTAAAGAGGTGCTTCTTTTATCAAGGAGGATGAAAGTTGGCAGCGATCTCATTAGGTCCAATGGTCTCGGGGCTTCCCAAAGACATCGTTCAACGCTTGGTAGAGGCCGAGCGCGAACCAATTCGTCAACTGGAAGCTCGCAAAAAAAATGAAGAGGCCAAACTCAAACTAGCCCAGGAAGTATCGGCAAAGGTAAAAGATATTTCCGCAAGTGTGAAAGATCTCACCCGGTTTCGCTCGTTTCGCGATCTCATGCCGGTAAATGCTCGGCCCGAGTTGATGGACGTGAGCGTCGACAAAAACCTTGCCGAACCCGGCTCATATCAGATTGAAATCATGCAGCTAGCCGGACGCAGTTCAATGATGTCGAATGGACTTCCCGATCCCGACGAAACGCAAATCGGCGCTGGATACTTCAGCTACACACTACCCAATGGCGATGTCAAAGAGGTATATGTTGACCCAGAAAATAGCACCCTCCAGGGAATTGCAAAACTTATCAACAATCAAAAGGATCTAGACCTGAGCGCCATCGTTGTTGATGATGGAGTAGATGAAGAAGCTCCATGGCGCTTGATTGTTAGCCACAATAAATCCGGCGAAGTAAATGATGCCGAATTTCCCACCTTCTACTTCCTCGATGGCGACGAAGATTTCTTTCTCGATAAAGAAAGAATGGCCCAAAACTCCGTAGTAAAAATCAACGGATTCGATGTTGAATTTGAAGGAAACAAAATTTCTGAGTTGCTTCCCGGGGTGACTCTAGATTTAAAAGATGCTGCCCCCGGAAAAGAATTTACCCTAAAGATTCAGGAAGACGTCAAGAGTATCAAAGGCAAAGTTGAAGCCATGGTACAAAAATTAAATGAAGTTCTTGGCTTTATCCAAAACCAAAACACTTTAGATAAAGACAGCAATACAGCCAATACCCTTGGCGGTGATATTACATTGCAAACACTTGAATACAAGGTTCGCCAGTTAGTGCAGACGCCCATGGGCACCGAGTACGGCACGATTCGTATGGCTGACATGGGAATCATGTTTAATCGAAACGGTCTTTTGGATTTCAATGGCGACAAACTCGAGCGGCTGTTGAATGAAAACTTTGGCGCCGTTTCACAGTTTTTTGTGGGCATTGAAGACGGTGGCGACGGCTTTGCCAATCAGATCAGTAACACAGCCCAAAGCATGACTCGGCAAGAGGGCGTAGTGCAATCCCGCGTGGAAGGAATTCAACGCCTATTTCGCTATATCGATCGCCAGATCGAAAATAAAGAACGACAGATTGCCAATTCAGAGCGCGCGCTTAAGGAAAAATTCGCCAAGCTGGAATCGACTATGGCGAAAATGAAGGGGCAACAAGCTTCGATGCAAAATGCTTTGGGCGGATCTAGTATTCTCCCGGGTCTAGGATAAACATGAAGGATAACCGAATATGAATCAGTATGGAGCTAAGGCGTATCACAAAACATCCGTAGAAACGGCCAGCAAAGAAAAGATCCTACTCATGCTTTATGAGGGAGCAATCAAACACTTTAAGAGGTGCAAAATTGCCATGGAGAACAAAAACTACGCTGAAAAGGGTCAACACCTAGGCAAAGCTCAAGATATCATCAACGAGCTATCCAATTCGTTGAATCACGATGTGGGTGGCGATTTGGCCAAGCAACTTGAAGGTCTTTACATTCACTTATTCCAGGAATCCACAAAGGCTAATATTGAGAACGATCCCGCCAAGATCGCTCATTGCATCAAAATTCTAGAAACTCTTTATACGGGCTGGAATGAGGCCGTAGAAAAACTAAAAGCGGGGGAAAAGAAGTGAAACAACTCTTTAAGCTGCTCGAAGATAAAAACTATTGGTACGGGAAATATCTCAATAGCAATGAGGCCTTCCTCCAGGCCCTCATTCATGCTCCGGAAGTGGCCCTTGAGGAACTAGAGTTATTTTATGGCAATCGTGAGAGTCTGTTAAAGATCCTGGAGGATCTAGATGAGAAAGTTCAGATTGAAGTGAATAATAAGGGCGTGAGCTTTGAGGCCAATAGTGCCGACCGCACTCTGATTCAGCGTTTCATAAGAGAAAAGGATTCCATGATCCAAAGAATTGTGGAAATCGATGAGAAAATTTTGCAGCTTATGGAGAAATTAAAGACGGAAGGTCTCGAAAAAATAAAACTCCTGGGAAAAGGTAAGAAAGCTCTTGCCAAATACAAAAGCAGCCACAACTATAGTGATAAAATAGATAAACGGATTTGAGGATTCATGCGAGATAAGGAAATCGACTACAACCAGAGATTTGAGCACAATGCTGCAATCCATTCTATGGTTTCCGAAACCTTTGAGAGCGTTGATGCTTCGCAGTCAGATACAGTTGTTCAAACCAATGGTCGGTTAAATCTCTCTTTATTAGTTCGAAATGCCAAAATCCTCTTGGCTGCTGGAGATATTCCCCTCGCCAAAAATATTTTCCGAGCCCTAGTAGAAAGCGGCGAAGCCTTGGGTCTAGCCTATAGTGGACTCGGTAGTTGTTATGAGCTCGAAGGAAAAGTCGATCTAGCCATCAAGGCCTATCGTGAAGCGATTATTTTTGAACCCACCTTTGGTTCACTTTATGCTCTTGCCGAACTCTATATCAAAAAGGAAGAATACCAGAGTGCAGTCGGCACGCTGTTACGGGCCCAGAATCTAGCCCGCCTCCAGACTCAACAAAGTTTTGATATCCACAAAACCCTCGGCAGTTGCTATATGCACCTTGGGCAATTAAACAACGCTGAGTCGCATTATCGAAAAGCTTATGAACTCAACCCTGGCTCAGGGGCGTTGCATGTAAACATCGGTTCGCTGGCAATGAAAAAAGGGGATTTGGCCACCGCCCTCCTTCATTTTAAAGAGGCCGTGCGCCTGCAACCCAAAAACGCAAATGCGCTTACTGGCGCAGGGCTAGCCCAAATGGGCATGGGAAATAAGGAGCTCGCGCATGATGCTTTCGCCGCGGCCCTTCGGGTCGACATTCATGATGCCACGGCACTTTATCACCTAGTGAAGTGCTCTTACGAATTAAAGCAATTTGAAGTTGTTAGTGAGTTGTTGAAAACCTATATCGAAAACAACACCATCAACTCAAATATATTGTATAGCTATGCAGGGATTCTCTATCATCGCGGGATGTATCGGGAAGCCTTAGAAGAATGTGAAAAACTCCTCTCGCTCAAGGCTGAGCATGAGGGGGCGAAAAAACTAAAAGAGCTGATCTTGAAAAAAGTCATCTGATTTCTTCAAGACGCCAAATGCAAGGAATGCTGGCGCATGAAAAAAACTAGGATTGCAATTAAGGTAGAGAGTTCGCTCGAAGCCATCGTTTCTTCTGCCGCAGTTGTGGCAAGTATTAAATCAAATTCTGAGAGCGTGGAAGTTGGGCTTATCGCTGAAAAATTTTTTACCGAAGCCACGCAGCTAGTTCCTGGTATAGATTTTACTCTCGAGGAGTTTTCTGAAACCGAAGATATGGAGCTGATCGACCTTTCCAACTCTTCTCTTTATGGATTTGGTACCGAGTCACTTGACTGGAAGGCATACCTTCAGGGCGTCTCTCATCAAGATCACAATAACCCCTATCATTATGTGGATCTTTTAAAGCGTGCCGCGAATCTGGATCTAAAAGACGCAAACTATGAATTGCAGTCACCTATCACCGAGGATTCCGAGTATCTATCAGAGCTAAAAAGTGATCAAAATTTAAAAATTGGCATCTGCCTAAACTCTCTTACCGCAGAGGAGGTTCGGGCCTGTATCGATGGACTAAAACTCATCCAAAGCCCAATTTCCGTCTATTTGTTAGGTACGCTAGCGCAAAAGAAAATTGTAAATCTTCTTCTGGCAAATCAAGACTCACACCTTCCCATTGCTGACTTCACTGGAAGATTAAGCGTTGTAGAGACAGCCGAAGCATTGCGCGCAATTGATATCTGTATTTGCGGACCAGGATCAAGTGCACTAATATCTTCTGGATTTGGTACATTTAATATCTGCGTAGATCAAAGACGAAATCCCCTCTATTACCCATACGGGCACGGGCACATCATTATTCAGTCTAGTGGCGATGATCAGTATCCTCGCGCTTTGGCTGGCATGATTCAAGACTCCGTAAACTTCGCAATTAATGGTAATGCTGGAACCATTCCCTCAGTGGAACAATGGCAGAACTTTGCTGATAGTATGATTGACAATTACTTGGGACATTTACGCCTCTTTATCACCCAGCGCATCGAGACTGTTTTTCCAAATGGAAATGCGACGGCCGAGCTCTACTTACGCCCTTTGCTATTTCTGGGAGCAGAAGTCACTGACATCCTGAAAACATTCTTTCGACTCCTGTGGGAAAATTCGCTGAGTCATCGTGACATTCAATCTAAAGAACTAGAAATCCTCCATCACTCGGCATTAGGCAACTTG
>CAYZLH010000001.1:6043-28582 GCA_964478795.1 uncultured Bdellovibrionales bacterium
GGCGGAATATCTAAAACCGCTGGAGCAAACGTTTGAACTAGCCAATTTTGGCTGCACCTATTCGAACTATATCTTAAAAAGTCTAAGCGAAGGAAACCTTGCGCGAGCGAAACATGAATCAGCAAGATTGCAAGAAACAGAAACTCTCCTTTTTACCTTGGGCCGTGCCTATCCCGGTATAGCCGCCCTTTGTGCTTTCCACGAGAAGCGTCAACAATTGATTCCAGCTGCTGATCCAATTGAGTTGGCGGGCAAAATGGCGCATCAGTTCGATCAACTGAAACAGCGAGTGATTGTACTTCTCGACTTGGCGAACTCTTTGTTCCATACTAGTCTTCAGAGTGAACGTTCCCTAATGGGTGCGCAGGAGGATTTCTCCAATGGTTAATCTAATCATCAATGGCAAAAAATTCGATAAAGATGACTCAATTCTATTTGGCGAATTCCTGGTCGGACTGAATCGTGATTTAGCTTCGAAGTCTCAAGTTATTTCCATATTGAAAATCAATGGCGAAACTGTTGATGAATCTGGAGAGCCGAAGTATTCCATGCGCTCTCTGGGTCAGATCGGTCGCATTGAAATCACCACCGTAGATCAACTAGAACTGGCCTTTGAGGCGCTGGCTTCGGCAAAAAGCTACATTAAAAAATTGATCTCCTATTGTCAGCTCAACGGCGAAAACTACAAAAGCGGCAAGATTAAAGATGCCGATAAGAACTTTTTGCATCTAGTTGATGGACTGGAAAATTTGGTTCAGCTTGTGATGACTGCGCAAAGTATTCTAAGAGGAAAATATAAGGGCATTCATACCAACGATTCATCCCTGCGAATCGCTCAGGTGCGCTTAGTTTCCGCCATTGAAGAGCTTTTACCAGCCAAACGGCAGAATGACCACGAACTACTCGCAGATATTCTTACCAACGAATTGCCAGAAGCTTTGAGAGAAATGTCGGACTACGGAATTCCCGTGCTTCAGCGCTTAAGAAACACCTAAAATGCCCGCCATAAGATTGAAACTCGTTGGAGAAGACGCAGAAGTCGAAAGGCTCGCTCGTGAGGTTTGCGGCACCTTTCATGCCCAACGATATGTAGATTTAGAATCTGCTTTGGAAAACTATGAGGAAGATCCGGGAGACCTATTTGTTTTAGGAACCAGTCTATTTTTTCAATATCAGCTAAATCAAATTCAAAAACTTTATAACCAACCCGAAGTTATCTTGGCCGCTGGTCAAAAATTACCAAATTTAGCAAAAATTCTTGTTCCTAGAATTATTCCTCATGATTTTTCTAAAGAAGAAATTATCTGGGAAATCCAAAATACTCTCGATCTCGCTCGGCAAAAAAAACGCCTAGACGCGCTAAGAAACCATCATCAAGAGAGCACGAAGGTTGATCATAATCCGGCGATTAATTTAGTTACTGGATTAATGCGAAAATGTACGGCAGTAGAAGAATATAAAGATCTTTTGCCTGCGATACTAGCGTTGAGAAACATAATTGATTTTCATGACGCCTCCTTAGCGTTCCTCGACAATGAAAATAAAGTACTGGAAGCTTGGCACTCTAACTTGGAAAACAAGGATCGCGTTCGGGAAATTACTGCCACAGGTTTTGCACTCCCCAACGATATGATTGACGGGGAGGTAATTTCCTTTACGAGTTCGGAGTCTAAAAATGTTCGTTGGGAGCTATTAACTCAAAATCCCTGGAGCTTCGGCTTAGCAATTCGCTTTTCCCATGGTTACAACTTTCGCTCGGATAAGGGAGTAAAATCCGCGGTTCTCGTTTTATATAGAAGAGAATTATTACCATTCCTTGAACGAGACTATTGGTTATTGGAAACGACCTACGGACCCTTAGCTCTGGCCCTGGAAAAGGTGACTATGCTAAAGGCCATTGGCCAAGCATCGAAAGAGTGGCGCTCCACATTCGATGGAATTTCCGAACCCTTGACGGTGATCGACTCCAATTATCGAATCGTGAAGGCCAACAAAGCGTTTGCCGAACTCGTGGAGCAAGATATCAAGAAGCTAAAGCCGAAACGATGTTTCGCCCTATTAGCGGGCCGACGTAGCCCCTGCATTGGCTGCCCGGTGGCCACCGAATCGCAACCACAATCGGGCACAAGGATACAGTTTAAGGGAAAGTCGAAAAAAGATCTTTTGGTATGGTCCTATGGAATTCGCACGGGAATGGAATCCTACCACTTTCAATTCTACCGAAACGTTTCCAAGGAAACACAATTAGCCTCGGCGCTTATTCAATCGGAGAAGATGGCCGCTTTGGGTAGATTAGTCGGGGCTATCGCCCATGAAATCAACAACCCCCTTGCTGGCATTTTGGCCACAAGCCAACTCTTACTCTCTGATCCGGAAATTCAAAAGTATCCAAATCTTTTAGTAGAAGACATCCAAGAAATTAAGGACGCTGCCACCAGGTCAAAAAAAATCATCGAAGATTTACTTGGATTCACTTCGGAGCGATCGAAAGAGAAGGAAAAAGTAAACTTGAATCTACTCGTGCAATCGGTTTTGCTTTTCGCCAAGTCTGCACTTCGCGAAGTAAAAGTAGAGGTAAATGCGCCAGCAACGCTAAGCAGTTGCCTCGTGTACTCTAGCTCGCTGCAACAGATTCTATTCAATTTGGTCACAAATGCCTGCCACGCCATGAATGGAAAAGGCCAGCTTTTCTTGACGATTTCTGAATCACTAAATTTTCACCAGATCAAGGTGCGGGATACGGGTCCAGGAATTTCTCAAGATCGATTAAAATATATTTTCGACCCCTTTCACACCAGCAAGCAGGAAGGCAGTGGAACGGGATTGGGACTTTCGATCGTAAAAAATTTGGCACAAAGAATCGGCGCCCGAATTGAAGTACAATCCGTCATGGGAGAAGGCACGGAATTTAAATTAGAAATTCCCCGAGAAGGAAAGTCAACTTGAGTAATATCTTAGTAGTTGATGATGAAAAAATTATCGCAACCACTCTAGAGCGAGTATTGAAGCGCGCAGGACACACAGTTACCGTTTGTCACGGTGGAATCGAAGCGATCCAAGCTCTGCAAAAAAACAATGGGTTCGATTTTATCTTTTTAGACTTCCTTATGCCTGAGGTGGGTGGGGGCGAAGTTTTAGATTTTGCCAAAAAGAATTTAGCAAATGTAAAAGTGATTATGATGACCGCATATGGGGATCAGCAAACCAAGGATGGTTTATTGACCCGTGGGGCATCACTCGTTTTGGCCAAGCCCTTCGATGATATTATTGAGCTACCAAACATCCTTCAAAAGGTTGGCGAAAAAAAATAAGCCATCGGTCAATTTCGAAGACATTCCTGCAATTTTGCGTTTTTCTGAATTATCTGAAACACAGAATCGGCGATTAACTCAGTCCCAAATTCTGTGGTGTGTCCAAAGTCCCCACCGAAACGATCCTCAAAGACACTCCGCCATCCGGCCCTTCTAATCTGTTCCTGAAAGTTCTGACGATTTTCCAAAAAGAATACTCTCCCAGAGGACTCATATTTATCTAACTTAGATAAATTCATAGGGAGAGTTCGCATCGGATACTGGAGAACAATCCAGCACATACTGTTTTTTATAACAACATCTAGAATCGTTTGATAGTTTCGATTGAGGACGGCGCCTTTCGCCAACCCGTCTATTTCTATTTCCGGATAATTTTTTTGAATAAATTGTGAGAGTTTTTCGCCACTTGTGCACAATATGGCGCTTTCTAAAATAGATAGATTTCTTGGATTTCCCAAAACACGAATGATTTCTTCTATATTTTGGTCACAACTTTCGCCAATCGCCACTCTAGCGTCGAGGATACGTTTTAACGTCGCAATTCGCGAAGGATCCAGACGGAAAGACTTCTCCAATAGATTTAGTAGCAGTCTAATTTCCTTTTCAACCCTATCCGGATTCAAAAGAAATTTATGAGCCAAAAGCTCATATCCAAAGGCCCGCTGCTTTGTGCTTAAGGAAGAAAGTCTTTCTTCAATTTCTTTAATAGTGTTTTCATCGATAGGAGAGGTTCGACTGATGAACTTCTTCAGCCATAGGATATCGTCTTTCGATAACACATCATCGATGGATTGGGCCGACATTATATCTTCTTGATGATCAAATCGATTTAGCCAGGCACGCAGTAACCGAACGATCTTCAAATTAGATATAGTGCCATCCTTTGATTGAAAAAATTCTGCATTAAAGGAAGTTACCCCCAAGTCATTTATTCCCAACATTGTTATCAAAAGTTTCGGTTTAGTTTCCGGCAAGACCTCCATGAACTTCTGAATTTGTAGAGTAGATGTTGATCCAGGTTGCGATAAGTTTTTTAGATAAATATCGAATTTGCCTTCGTTTAACTTTTGCTGAAGTACCATGGGCCAAGAATGCTTTGGGGAAAATACATTACTCGCTGAGGTTGACTCGCCGAGTATCACCGCAGTAGTTTTGGAATTGGTGTTTCGTTGACCGGTTAAATCGTAACCGTAAATCAGGGGTAAAATTCTTAGCGAGAGTTCCAGTAGACCAAGCGTCAAAAAAATTACTAGTAAATAACTTCTAAGCTTGGCCATTTAGAAGTATGACTCTAAAAAATTGCCGCTTTTTTCACGGCGTGCATTAGCGCTGCCGGGAAAATTCCATAATTTAACGTGAGCAATACGCAAACGGCGATAGCCACATAGGCAAAATTCGAAGGTTTCATGACAGCCTTGGCCTCGCCCTCGCTCATGTACATCAACACCACCAAGCGAAGGTAGTAGAACACGGAGACCGCGCTGGTGAGCACACCGAGAAGCACCAAAAGTGTTTCGCCAGCCTCAAGCGCACCCGAGAACAAGTAATACTTGCCCACAAATCCCGCCGTGGGCGGAAATCCACCCAAGCTAAGCAAAAAAACAGTGAGGGCCGCGGCGACCCAGGGATGTCGCTTACCCAATCCCACCATATTCGTGAGGGTAAGCGAAGAATCATCTTTACCAGCGAAAAGCGAAATTAACGCGAAAGCGCCAATGTTCATGGCCACATAAGCTACGAGATAGAAAATAATTCCGGCGTAACCAACGCTAGGTCCGGCCAAAATTCCCACCAATAAGTAGCCCGTATGAGCGATCGCCGAATAAGCGAGCAATCGCTTAATATTATTTTGCATCAGCGCTACTACGTTACCAACAACCATCGTGATCAACGCCAACCACCAAATCACCCCATGAACCATGGGCTTCAAGTCTCCCAATAAGGAAACACCTTCATCACCAAGCACACCCAAACTCACACGAACGAAGGCGGCAAACACGGCGGCTTTCAACGCTGTGGCCATGTAAGAAGTAATATTGGTTGGGGCGCCCTCATAAACATCAGGCGTCCACATGTGAAAAGGCGCAGCCGCTACTTTAAACAAGAAGCCCACAAGAAGTAGAATGATGCCTGTAATTAAGATCGGATTTGTGAGCAGAGTGGCGCCATTTTGGCTGAGCATATTGGAAATTTGCTCTAGCTTGGTGGTACCCAAGGCGCCATATACGAGCGCAGTGCCGTATAGATAGATGGCCGCTGATACACCACCCATCACAAAATACTTAATCGAAGCTTCATTGCTTTTGGCGTTCATCCGGCGCAGGCCCACTAACACATACACCATCAAGCTCATGAGTTCGAGCGACACAAAGAGCGTGATTAGTTCTACTGAGGAAACCAACAACATCATACCGAGGGTCGAACACAGAATGATTGGATAAAATTCGGAATAATGAATCTCTCCCTCTTCTAAATAGGAATAAGAGCTGAGCAGCACCAACAGTGTGGCACCACAGAGGAGAAAATGGAAAAACGAGCTAAAATAATCTAGCTGGATCATTCCGCCGAAGGCCAATACCGGCTCTTTTACCCAAAACATTCCCGTCCAAACCATCGAAGCCACTAGTGTGATACAGCTAAATCCGAACAGGGGAAGTTTGGTGTGTCGACTGGCGTTGGCAGTTACTAGCAGCATGGAGAGTAATGCGCCGACCGTCAGAATGAATAACGGAGCCAATCCCATCCACTGCGCGTTGGTGATTGTTAGGTTCTGGGCATTAATTGTGTTGAGCATGGACTTCCACCTGTTTCGTTTCTGTCTGACTTACGGGCTGGCTCACCTGAATCTTTTTGGTGAACTCGAGAATGGACGGTTCCATTCGATCAAAAAACATTTTTGGATAAATTCCCATCAGAAATACTAAAACGATCAATGGCGCCATATAGGCGAACTCGCGCCAGTTAATGTCGGTAAGGTCTTTGGATTTTTCGGCATCGGCTTCACCAAAAAGAATTCTTTGGCAGAGCCATAGCATATAAACGGCACCCAAAATCACGCCAGTTCCAGCAATTGCGGTGAAGAGAGGATGCGCTAAAAATGCACCCTGAAGAATCAGAAACTCGCCCACAAAACCGTTGGTACCGGGCAGAGCGATGGAGCTGAAGGTTACGATAAGCATCACAATAGAGAAGAGCGGAATCGTTTTGGCCAGGCCACTGTACGCTTTGATTTCCCGAGTGTGTGTGCGCTCATACAAAATTCCCACCAAGAGGAAGAGGGCGCCAGTAGAAACACCGTGATTGAGCATTTGGTAGAGGGCTCCGGTCACGCCAATCTGATTGAGGGCAAATAAGCCAAGAATCACATAGCCCATATGGGATACCGAACTATAGGCCACCAACTTCTTCATATCATCTTGCGCGATGGCTACACATGCTCCATAGACAATGGCAATAGCGGCAATGCCCATCATCCAAGGTGATACAATGGGCAAAACAGATGCGGAGATTGGCATCGCGAATCGCATCAATCCATAGCCACCCAATTTCAAAAGCACCCCGGCCAGAATTACCGAGCCACCGGTAGGGGCTTGGACGTGCGCATCGGGCAACCACGTATGTAAGGGAAAGAGTGGAACCTTAATGGCAAATGCCAAGGCAAATGCAATGAAGATCAAACCTTGTGCGGAGCCGATGGTGCCGCCAGGAAGTTGCAACTTGAGAATTTCATTATAATCTGCGGAATAGAAACCGAGCTGCATTTTTGTTTGCAGAACTAGATAGATAATTGCCACCAACATCGGTACGGAACCAGCGAAAGTATAAAGCAAAAACTTTTGCGCAGCATAGATGCGATCTTTACTGCCCCAAATTCCGATGAGAAAAAACATGGGGATAAGCATCGCTTCCCAAAATACGTAGAAGAGAAATAGATCGAGAGCCAAAAAAGCTCCAATCACAGTGGCCTCTAGGGCCAACATGAAGAAAAGATAGCTTTTTATTTTGGTTTCGATGGCATGCCAGGCGGCCAATACGATAATTGGCAGCAAAAATGTGGTGAGCAGAACTAGATAGAGACTAATTCCGTCTAATCCGAGCTGGAAGCTCACGCCGATCATTGGCAGCCATTCTTTCTTCACAAGAAACTGCATTCCGGGATTGGCCACATCGAAGGCACCGTAAACCCCGATCGAGAACAAAAATACTAAGGTGGAGCCGATCAGCGCCACCCAGCGAGCGAAAGCTTCTGGAGAAAGCAGTGTCAGTACAGCCACCAGAAGTGGAGAAAATGTCAGCCAGGTTAAAGTATGTTCACCAAAAAGGGACATCATATGTTTTTCCTTAATCTCTTAAAGCATTCGCACCAAAACTACGCCCATGAACAGAATCATTCCTAGCATGAGTCCAACCAAATAATGTTCTAATCGACCGGTATGCGCCACCCGCAACGTACGTCCGGAAAGTTGCGATACTTTAGCCGTAAGCAAAACAGCGCCGTCAATAATCACCACGTCGATAAATTTCCAGAGAAATACAGAGGCTTTGTAGATTGGTCTAACCACGGCGGCATCATAGAATTCGTTCAAATAGTAGCTGTTGTACAAGAACGATGTTAGTGCGCCTTCCTTTTGCTGTTCCGGTTTTTTGGAATAAAGCACGTTGGACATATACAAACTGCCCAGCGCCACTATCACACTAACACCTAGCAACGCCCACTCCATAGCATGAGTGCCATGGCCAAGATTGGCTGGCACGACTCCCGAAAGTAAATGCTCGAGGTAATTGGGGATCGCATGGCCGCCAATGAAATGAGGAAAGCTTAGGAAACCCCCAAAGGTGGCTAGCACCGCTAGCACCATTAACGGAATTGTCATCACCAGGGGCGATTCATGCAGATGCTTGCGCACGTGATCCGAGGAGCGGTTTTCGCCGTGAAATGTCATCACTACCAGGCGACCCATATAGGTAGCGGTCAATCCGGCTGTGGCTAAGCCGATAATATAGAGCGGTAATCCGCCCAATGGACTCGAAAACGTTTGCCAGAGAATTTCGTCTTTCGAGAAAAATCCGGAAAAGATCGGTACACCAGAAATCGCCAGAGTTCCGGCCACGAATGTCCAGTAGGTGATGGGCATGTATTTTTTTAGTCCACCCATCTTGCGCATGTCTTGTTCACCATCACAGGCGTGAATGACCGAACCAGAGCCCAAGAACATAAGCGCCTTAAAGAAGGCGTGGGTTATCAGGTGAAATACCGCTACAGTATAAGCGCCCACACCCACGGCGAGGAACATATAACCCAGCTGACTTACCGTCGAGTATGCGAGCACTTTTTTGATATCCGTTTGCACGATGGCAATGGTGGCGGAAACAAATGCCGTCAACACAGCGATCACAGCAATCACATGTGAAGTAATTGGCGCTAAGCTATAGAGATAACCGAGGCGGCAGCACATATACACACCGGCAGTCACCATGGTGGCCGCGTGGATGAGCGCAGAAACAGGAGTGGGACCAGCCATTGCATCGGGCAGCCAAACAAAGAGCGGGATCTGCGCGGACTTTCCAGTGGCGCCGATGAACAGGAAGAGAGTGATCGCGGTAAACATTCCAAAACCAGCTTCCACTGAAACGCTAGAGAGCGCGTTTCGCAACTCCACAAAATCTAAGGTGCGGAAATTCATGAAAATAAGAAACATACCGAGCAGAAAACCAAGATCACCAATTCGGTTTACTACGAAGGCTTTTTTTCCAGCTTTGGCTTTTTCAATATCTTGAAACCAGAAGCCGATCAGCAGATAGGAACACAAACCCACTCCCTCCCAGCCGATAAAGAGAATTGGTAAGCTGGCACCCAAGATCAGAATCAACATGGATGCGGTGAAAAGATTCAAATAGGTAAAGTAACGAGCCGGATTTTCGTCGTGGCTCATATAGCCCACGGAGTAAAGGTGGATTAAAAAACCCACACCGGTAACAACCAAACACAATATTCCTGATAGGCCATCCATCCGAAACATCATGGGGATATTAAAGTCACCCACATGAATCCACGAAAAAGCGAGTTGTTCAAAAGCCGTAGAAACGCCCTCTTTGCCCGTCAAGCGCAGGAAATGCGAAACCGCCAAAACAAAACTGCCAAATACTGCCGCACTGGCAATAATTCCTGCGGCGATGCCCGGAATTCTTGGAAATTTTTTCCAAGGAATTGCGCCAAAGATTCCGTTGATGAGCGATCCCAAAATGGGGAGGAGAATGATCCAGCCCAGGAGAGTAGTTTGTTCAGTCATGGTTGAGATTTCTCCCTATTCTTTCATCAAATTAAGTTTGCCGGTGCCCACTTCACGTAGGTTTCGGAAAAGTGCGATCAAGAGTCCGAGCCCAATTGCACCCTCGGCGGCCGCGACCACCACAATAAAAAACACTAAAAGTTGGCCGTGGATATCGTGATTCACGCGGGAAAACGTGACCAGAGTGATATTTACAGCGGTCAACATTAACTCAATGCACATTAGCATCGCGATGATGCTTCTTCTCAGCATCACGCCCGCCAGACCAACCGAAAACAAAGCGGCTCCCGTGAGCAGCGCCGGCAAAGCCATTGGATCGCCGTACATATCCATTTAATCCACCCTTCTTTTTGCCAATACCACGCAGCCCACAATGCAGGCGGATAGCAACATGCCCAACACGAAGAAAGGCAATACATAATCAGAGAACATCACTTCCGAAACCACTCTTACGTTGCCACCATGGGCCTCAATGGCTTCCGAGGTAAACGCCCCTTTGTTGGGAGCGGGACTTCCCTTGAGAAATACGAAGGAAAGAAATCCAGCAAACAAGATCGCCAGGCCCACAGGAATTGGCCAAAAGGTTTTCGACGTTGGCCAATCAATTTCCACCTGCTCAATACTGAGCAACATAATCACGAACACAAACAACACCATGATAGCTCCGGCGTACACCAATACTTGGATCGCAGAGATGAAATACGCTTCTTGCATGGCGAACATTCCCGCCACATTCAAGAGAGTCACGATCAGCGAAAAAGCTGCCGACACTGGGTTCTTCAATAGAATTACGCCAAGGGCAGATATCACCGACAGTAAGCAAAATAGATAAAAAAGGATTTGGGGTAATCCGGTGGAAAAGAAATCCGTCATTTTTTCGCCCTCTGGATCATCAAGAAGTCTTTGTCGTAAACGCGGCGCTCATAGTCGGCCATTTCATAAATGTTCGATAGTTTAATGGCGTCCTTCGGGCAGGCCTCTTCACAAAACCCACAGAAACAGCAGCGTAAAATATCGATTTCAAATTTCACTGGATATTTTTCTTTATCGTCGCGCTCGCCGGCCTCAATGTGAATACAATCGGCGGGGCAAACCGTGGGGCAAAGCATGCAGGCCGTGCAGTTCTCCACTCCGTTCACCGATTTAATATAGTGCTGACCGCGATAGCGAGGAGAATATTGCCGGCGCTGTTCTGGATATTGATAGGTAATGTTTTTCCCAAAGATCCAGTTTTTCATGGTGATAGCGACACCAGTGAAAACCTCGATCAGATAGAATCGCTGGAGAAATCCGTGTTCACGTTTGATTAACATTTATCCTCCCACCCTAGTCACTAGCGCTATGGCAACGGCTGTTACCACAATATTTACTAATGCTAAGGGCACTAAAACTTTCCAACCCAGCCACATCAACTGGTCGTAGCGGAATCTGGGCAAACTAAATCGAATTACTACAAAGAACAGCATGCAAAGCACGAGCTTGATCATGAAAGCTCCCACTTGGAGCGCCACCAAACCAAAATATTGGAAGGTCTCTGAAAGCTGTAGCTGCGAAAGAATCCACTCCGCTCCTGGCGCTTGCCAGCCACCGAGGAAAAACGTGGTGATCAATCCACTGGCCGTGAGCATGTGAGCATATTCCGCCATGAAAAAAAGCGACCACTTCATGCCACCATACTCGAGGTGGTAACCAGCCACGATTTCCGACTCACCTTCCGGCAAGTCAAAGGGGAGGCGGTTTGTTTCCGCAAAGGCTGCGGTGATAAAAATGATGGCGGCCAAGGGTTGCAAAAAGATTCCCCAGCTCGGCAAGAAGGGAATGCTCAAACCGAGAAAATTCAGCGCGCCCCCCTGAGCGGCGGCAATCTCCATTAAATCGACGGAATTATAAGTCAAGATTAGCGAAACTAAGCTCAATCCCATGGCCAACTCATAACTGATCATCTGGGCCGTGGAACGCAATCCGCCCAACATCGAATATTTATTGTTCGACGCCCAGGAGGCCACGATGATTCCATAGACCGCCAATGACGAAATCGAAATGGCAAAGATGAAGCCCACATTAAAGGTAGAAAGTTGTAGCGGAATGGAAACCCCATTCACCGTAATTACTGGACCAAAGGGAATCACGGCGAACGTGAGGAAAGCGGGGACCACGCAAAGACCGGGCGCGATCAGGTAGTACCACTTACGCACGTGAGCGGGGACCAAATCCTCTTTAAAAATAAACTTCACCGCATCGGCAATAGATTGCGCCAAACCAAAGGGGCCAACCCTATTGGGACCCGTACGATTTTGCATCCAAGAACAGATTCTTCGCTCGGCCCAAGCCATAATCGGAGCTGCGTGCAACAAGAGAATCAGCACGAAGCCCAATTTGGCGGCCATGGCAATCAGTTGGGTTTGAAACTCTAAGGATTCCACGCTTAACCTACTTTCCTAGACGCTTCTTGAAGAGCACTCACGATCATCGCAAGCGGTCGCGCCATTCCCAGGGGCTGGATCGCTGCCTTAAATGCCTGTTTCATGCCTTTAAAATTCACAAATGTTCCGGATTTTTCATAGGTGCTTGGCCCGGGCAGCACTAAAGAGTAGCCGAGCAGTTCTTCTTTCAAGAAAAGTCCCATGGCGATAGCTTTTTTCGCATGTTTCGCCAATCCATAAGGAGGGCGCACTTTACCGGCGCTTACAAAC
Organism: uncultured Bdellovibrionales bacterium; assembly: GCA_964478795.1. GTDB lineage: Bacteria > Bdellovibrionota > UBA1018 > CAIPTA01 > CAIPTA01 > JAKFYM01. The sequence continues at coordinate 18,338 of CAYZLH010000001.1, forward strand.
ACGGAAAGATCATATTTGCGTGGATCGAAACCACTAGCGGAGTGAAAGCCCAAAGCTTCCAATCCCTTTAGGTTTGGCGATTTGTCCTTTCGGCGCACGAGATGATCGAGGGCCTGATCGTCGGTGGAGTTGGCCACAGTTGGGCTGTAGGCAAAAAACTCCGCCTTCGGAAACGATTTTTTCAACAATTCTGCTTCTTCTTGAGATGCGTCAGCGCAAACGAAAAAGGCCAGCGTTTTTGCCTGATCCATCATCTCTTTTACGACAGGAATTGCTTCACCCCAGAGCACGCCTTTGGCATCACCGGAGCGTAGATCCGTGGGCCCCATCACTCGTGAGGGGGAGTGCACATGATGGAAACCGTAACGACCCTCATCGCACATCCACCACTTGTTCACTTCCATATTTACCCGTGGCTCAAGACGATAGATGATGCCGGTCTCTTGGGAAGCGGTAATGTTACAGCCCGTCGAACATCCATCACAAATACCTTCGGAGGTTTTTAAATACCAAACGCGCTTTTTGAAGCGAAAATCTTTGGTGGTGAGCGAACCCACGGGGCAAATATCGGCCAAACCTCCCGCATAGGGGGTTTGTAGCGGCTTATTATCAATGGTAATAATTTCCGTGCTGTTGCCTCGTTGCTCGGCAATCATTTCGTGCATATGGCCCACCTCATCGCAGTAGCGAATGCAGCGGGTGCAGTGAATGCAACGATTCATGTTCTTTTTAATCGACGGGCCCATGTCCACATCGATATAGGTACGACGGAAAAAATCGTAACGGGAATCTTCGTTACCATGCTTGTAGCTATATTCTTGTAAACTACATTCACCAGCTTGATCACAAATAGGGCAATCCAACGGATGGTTCGCAAGCAAAAATTCCTGTACTCCAGCTACTGATTTTTTCACTTTATCGGAAGTGGTGGAAACCTTCATGCCATCGCCGGCAGGCGTGGAGCAAGCGGTCACCAATTTCTTTTGCCCCTCAATTTCCACCAAACACATGCGGCATTGGGCTACGATGGATAATCCCTCGTGGTAGCAGTAGCGCGGAATATGATTTTTTGCTCGCGCCGCTACGTCGATGATTTTTTCACCGGGTTGAAAGTCTATCTGAACTCCGTCGATAGTAATTTGTGGCATTCGTCTACCCTCTAGTGCGCCGTGGATCCGAACGGACAGCGTTTTTCCGTTACGTGTTGTTCATATTCTGAACGAAATTTTTTCACCATAGATCGGAGCGGCCAGGCAGTGGCCTCACCAAAGGCACAAATAGTGGTGCCGTCCATGTTGTTACAAATATCTTCAATCAGGCCCAAGTCTTCCATCTTTCCTTGGCCTTTCTCTAACCGATAGTGGAGATCTTTCAGCCACATCGACCCCTCACGACAGGGAGTGCACTGACCGCAGCTTTCCACTTGATAGAAGTGGGCAGTGCGAATGGCAACACGAAGCATGCAAGTGGAATCATCGATCACCATAATGGCCGCCGAGCCAAGCATTGAGCCGGCCTTCGCCAGCGAATCAAAATCGAGATTCACATTTCCACACTCTTCTGCGGTCAAGAGGGGAGATGATGATCCGCCCGGAAATGCCGCCTTTAACTTGCGGCCCTTCCAAATTCCACCGCAATCTTCGTTGATCAGCTTCATGAATGGATAACCGAGTGGCCGCTCGTACAATCCGGGGCGATTCACGTGACCCGAAACACAGAACAATTTCATGCCGTGATTTTTTTCCGGCCCGAACTGACGGAACCACGCCGAACCGCGATTCACAATCATCGGCACGCAAGCCAAGGTTTCTACGTTATTCACCACGGTAGGGCAACCGTACAAACCGATAGCAGCTGGGAAAAACGGCGGCTTAATTCTGGGTTCGCCTCTTTTGCCCTCGATGGAGTTCAAAAGGGCAGTTTCTTCTCCGCAAATGTACGCCCCCGCCCCGCGGTGAACCACCATGTCCAAGTGATAACCAGTGCCGGCCACGTTTTTGCCGAGATAACCAGCTTTGTAGGCTTCATCGATGGCGGCCTCTAAAATTTTGGCCTCTTTTACATACTCACCGCGAATGTACACATAGATCATATGTGCTTGAATGGTCATGGCCGCAATAATTGCGCCCTCGATCATCAAGTGTGGCTGATAGGCCATGATCGCTCTGTCTTTAAACGTGCCGGGCTCAGATTCGTCGGCATTGATCACCAAATACTTCGGCTTTTCAGAATTTTTTGGAATGAATCCCCACTTAGTGCCACAGGGAAACCCGGCGCCACCACGACCACGCAATTGACTATCTTTCACCTCTTGCAAAACCTTTTCGGCGCCCATTTCAATGGATTTTTTTAGCGCGGTATAACCGTTTTCATTTTTCTTATAGGCATCTAGGCCTTCGACGCCAGCTTGTCCGTAATATTTCGAAAAAACAATTTCTTGCTGCATTAGGCGTTCTCCTCGATCAAACGATCAAGCGCTTTTTTGTCAAAGTTTTCAAAGTAATCATCATTCACCTGGCAAACAGGAGCGGTTCCACACGAGCCCAAACACTCCACTTCGGAAATTGTAAATTTGCCGTCTTTGGTGGTTTCGCCCATTTGGATGCCACACTTTTTTTCCGCATGATGAATCAGCTCTTCTGATCCGCGTAGCCAACAAGCAATGTTGTTGCAAAATTGCAGATTGATCTTGCCCACGGGCTTGGTGTGAAACATATGGTAGAACGTCACCACTTCTTTCACTCTAGTTTTGGGGATGGCGAGAAAATCCGCCACATCTTGCATGGTTTCCTCGGAAATCCAGCCCCGATCCGCTTGAGCGGCATGCAATGCCGGTAAAAGCATTGCTTGTTTATTGGGATAGAAGCGCTGGATTCGCTCCATTTCTTCGTAAAACTCTTTGTTAAATTTCTTTTCCATAATTAACGATCTAACTCTCCGGCAATAATATTCACCGATCCAATTACAGCGATCACGTCAGCGATGTTTTCGCCCTTGATCATTTCTGGCACGGGTTGAAACATAAAAAAGGAAGGTGCACGAATTCTTAAGCGGTAGGCCTTCGGTCCGCCGCGGCTGATGATATAAAAGCCCACTTCACCATTGGGGCCCTCCATCGGCACATAAGCCTCGCCTTCAGGTACTTCGAATCCTTCCATAAAAAACTTGAAGTGGTGAATGAGCGATTCCATGGAGTTGGCCACACGCTCTTTTTCAGGAATTCTCACGCGCTTATCATCGGCCCAGATCGGCCCTTTCGGCATTTTCTGCGCTATCTGTCGCTAGAGTCGAATAGACTCCCACATTTCCGCCAAACGAACGAGATAGCGATCATAACAATCCCCGTTTTTCGCCACGGGCACATCAAACTCGAGCTCTTTATAGGCGAGGTAGGGGCGATCGCGACGTAAGTCGATATTCACATTCGACGCTCGCAAGCAGGGACCGGTCATCGAATAGCTAATGGCCTGTTCGGCGGTGAACGCGCCAACGCCCTTGGTGCGATCGACGAAAATTCGGTTATCGTTCACCAATTTTTCCATTTGGCGGAGATTGCTCTCCATTCCATCGAGCCAAGCATTCAGTCGAGGAAGGAAGCCCTCTGGCAAATCGCCAGAGAGACCGCCGATTCTGGTGTAGGAAGTTGTGAGACGAGAGCCGCAAAGGCTTTCGATTAGGGTGTAAGCCTCTTCGCGCATATGGAAACCGTAAAAAAACGGAGTCATTGCACCGAAATCGAATACGGCGATGTTCGTGCAGATAATATGGTCGATGATGCGGGCGATTTCACAAACCATGGTGCGAATGTAAACATTGCGCGCAGGGATTTCGATTCCCATCAGCTTTTCTACAGTGGTCACATAAGCCACGTTGTTTTGCAGGGCCGAGCAGTAGTTTAAGCGATCTGTATAGGGAATAAATTTGTGGTAGGTTTTAATCTCGCCCAACTTTTCCATGGCGCGATGGAGATAACCAATTTCGCATTTACTTTCTTCCACAGTTTCGCCATTAAGGCGGCAGCCGATTCGCAAAGTACCATGCGTAGCGGGATGCTGAGGACCGATGTTCACCAGCATCTGGGAGTTTTCAAAAATGTCCGCTCCCTCTTCATCAAATTGATTTTCTTTTTTCTTCTGTTTTAAATCGGGATACTGCTTCATTTTTGCTCCAACCCCATCGCCTCTAGCGGAGACGATCCTTCAAATCTTTGGTAGCGCTTCATTGGATAATCTTTACGCTGAGGGTGACCCACCCAGCGATCATCCAACATAATCCGACGCAAATTCGGATGGCCAGAGAAGGGAATTCCGTACAAATCGTAGACCTCTCGCTCCAACCAATCGGCGGCCTTCCACAAGCCAGACATAGTGGGGCAAGCCTCGCCTTCTTTTAGGCAAACCTTCACACGAATTCGATCCAGGTGCTGAAAGGAAAACATTTGATACACCACCACGAAGCGGTGATCGCCCCCGGAGTTTTTCAGTGTGCCCAATCCGTAATCGACAATTTTATCCAAGGGCGGATTATCGTCATAGGCGGTGAGATCCGATAGAAAATTATATTCAAACCCCTCTTCGGTGCGAATCGCGCCAAGAAAATCTACGACTTGTTCTTTGGCCACAAAAAAAATCGGAACGTCCGTTTTTTCCGTTACCGTCTCTTGAATCATTCCCGAAAAACGGGCCTTAAATCGCTCCAACTTTTCTTTGGAATAATCTAAGTTCATACGAGGTCCGCCTTATTCTTTTTGATTTTTTCCTGTAAGCGCATCACTCCGTGAATCACACCTTCGGGAGAGGGTGGGCACCCAGGGATATAAATATCTACGGGAATAATTTCGTCCACGCCCTGTACCACTGAATACGTATCGAAAATCCCCCCAGAGGAAGAACATGCTCCCATCGCGATTACCCACTTTGGGTCGTGCATCTGCTCATAAATTGTTTTTAGTACTGGGGCCATTTTTTCTGTAATCGTTCCGGCGATAATCATCATATCGCTTTGGCGAGGAGAAAAACGCACCACCTCGGCGCCGAATCTAGCCAAGTCGTAATCCCCAGCTAGGGTCGCCATCATTTCAATCCCGCAGCAGCTGGTGCCGAAAGGGTAGGGCCACAGTGAGTTCGCGCGGGCCCAGTTTACAAAATCATCTAAACGCGTCGTCAATACTTCTGGTGTGCCGTCTTTAGGCATAAATAACCCCTATTTAAAGCAATCCGCTATTCCCACTCCAGGCCGCCGCGGCGCCATTCATAAATGAAAGCCACCACCAGCATGGTGAGGAAAAAAAGCATTACTCCCAAAATATACAAATTGATTCCTAAAAAGGAACGATAGGCGATGGCCCACGGAAAGAGCAGGGCAACCTCCACATCGAACAATAGGAACGATAGCGCTACTAAATAAAAACGAACGGAAAACCGTTTCTTTGCATCGCCCGCAGGAGGTACTCCGCACTCGATTACGGAATTTTTATATTTGTTGGGACGCTTCGGACCCAAAAATGAAACCCCGAAAATCACTGCCGCAGAAATCACCAAACCCACGATAAACAATAGCAAAACCGGCAAGTAACCGGACATGCTGCACCCCCTAAGATGTGTGACTAAAACTTAGCATGCGGTATTTAATTAAGAAAGAGCTTTGCAGTCTCAGATAGTTGGACAAAAATTCGATTCCACCAAATTCCCAAAAACAAAAGTGCTCCGGCTAAGGCCATCACGCCAAAATAATCCAATGCGGCATATTTCACCTGCGGGGTATCACCGGTAGGCGACGGCGCTAAACTGCCGCGGAACAATAGGTCAGACCCTACCCGCAGAAAACTCAAAAGCACTAGCGCCATTAACGATGCCTCGACTAATAAAAGGATCAGAGAGCGCTGTTCGATCATCGACGCCAACAAATGCAAGGCGACGGGCATACCGGATAGACCCGGCACACCAATGGCTGCCGATAATGCAATGAGCAAAAACAATCCAGAGGTGCGGTGCTTTCGCGCCATTCCCAAAACATCTGAAATACCCTCTTTTCCAGAGCTCTCCTGCAAACGGGACCACGTGAACCCCAATAATGCCGACCATAAAAACAAAGACGCAAAGGCGTACACAATTGCAGTCGCACTCAATACCGTGGGATTACACCCCGCCGCCAAAGCCAAGGCCCAACTTGCCCCCACAAGGGAAGAGTAAAGTCGCTTCGAATTTCCCTGCGAAAGGGCAAAAATCGCCAGCCAAAAGCTCCCCACCACCGCTGCCAACTGCAACAAAGATAGTCCCACTGAAATTGACGAACCGGGCAAATGCAATACATCGATTGCCACCTTCCAAAGCGACAATAAAATTGCGCCCTTTATAAGAATGTTAAAAATTAACTGCACCGGCCAGGGCACACCTTGATCACGATCCATGGGTAAAAAATGAAATGGAAAAAGTCCTGCAGCCAAAAAGTACGGCAGGAATAGGGCTAAAATTCCTACAAACGCCGATACCGGCGACGCCAACCCCAAACCCTTAGAAACCGCGGCATAACTCGATCCGCCAGCGATCCACAGTAGAATTAAGACGGAACCCAACCCAAGGGCCGTCACCAACGAACCCTGGATCCAACCCTTCAGCATGGCCTCGCCTTCTTTGCGACCGCGGAATGCCAGCCCACTTAGAAAAGCGGTCAACCACGAAACGCTGATCAACAGCAGCACCGAGAGCAAAATGCTTTGGGAAAGCAAAAGTAGCTCAATGAAAGCCACAACGAACGTTAAGAGGAATAAAACCTCGGGCTTTCTTTCCTGAGGAAGTTCGCGTGAAGATACAATTGACCGACTTACCAAAAAAGCTGCCAAAAAAAGTGCCGCGCGAGGTAATCGCAGCAGTGGAAAATCCGACAGGAGATTCATCATAACTATGTTTTCTGACGGTTGACGAGCCATTAGCACCATCGAAATCGTGGATGAAGCAAACACCAATGCAGATACCCACTCAATTCCGCGAGAGCGAAATATTTCGGACCGAAACAGCAACACAACTCCTTGCAGTGCGATTCCTAATAGAAGAATGATTATTGGATACAGCATGATCTATTCCCCCATTCCAATCTTCTTCAGCATGGCCAACGAAATTGTGCCGATTGGGTCCATTAAGGCCTTTGGGATCAAACCTAAAAACAATAAGAAGATTCCAATTGGCAGTATGGCCAACATTTCCTCTCGCGAAAAATCCTTTGTACTTTCGCTCCCGCTAGTATGACCGGTTTCTCCCAACACAAAAAACATCGACTGAATACCGGATAGCACCAAAATCGGAAGCGAAGCTACAACGAGATACATGTACCAAGGAGATTGATCCACCAAGCCCCAAATCACTAGAAAAGCGCCGTAAAATCCTAGCGAAATTGGCAAAAACAACCCCACCAAAATCGCCGTTACGGAGCTCAACGCAAACATAGGATACTCCGCGATTCGATACAGCGAGATCTTTTCTCTACGCTCGTGACAGCCGAGTACCATCAACAAAAACGGGATGGCTATAATTTGGAAGAATGAAATTGCAGCTGCGCCATGCCAGCCCTTCGCCTGCAAGCTAAAAAAGCCCACCGCCACCAACGTGCTCATTGCTTGTTGCAACCAAAACACCCGCAATCGAGCAGGCTTGGTGCTGCTAAAGTTAACCGCCGACCAGAAAAATCCTACCGCAAACAATGCGCTTAGCGGCTGGGAAAAAGTCTTAAGTTCTGCGGAAAAGTACTCAGAAGAAAAATGAAACATTAGGGCCTGGCCGAGAACAGGAAAGAGAGAAACTGGAATTGCTCGCTCGATCGGATTTAGGGAATAAATTCTCTTTAAATTTTGGTGGAACGGAAAAAGACCGGACGCAATTACCAACGCCAGCATAAAAATTAAGAAGCCAACAGAGCCCGGCAGTACCTCATGACTACCAAAGTCTAGGCGAAACCATTCCGAAATTTGGGCTTGAAACGGCTTTGCAAAAAGTAAAACAATAACCAATAAACAATAGACGGCGTTTAATTGTAGAAACGATATCTCCTTTATCGAGGTCACGTGCTCGTCTCTTGAACCAACCCCAGAAAATACAAAGCGCGGTAAAATTGTCCCCACATAGAAGCAAGCGAAAAGAAAGAGGTTTCCCGAACCAATTGCCCCCAGAATACAGCAAAGAAAAGCCGAGAGTGATCCCGTCGAGGCTCTTGAATTCTCAAGAATCTTTCTCCCCAAAAAATGAAAACAAACAACAACCAATGTTACTGCGGACGACAGAATTGAAGAAAAGAAGCTCCAGCGAAATCCCACTTCGCCAAACCAATTGCTTTCCTGAAGAATCGTCTGCGAAGAAATCCATTGATCAGCGCCATAGATACCAAGATAGAAACCAGAGGTAAGAAAGAGGAATACGGCTGACGACAACATTGAGACTAATAAGGATAAAATCCAAAGACTTCGACCCTTAATCGGCCCAATACTCGCGATAAAAAATATTGCCAAAGGGAAAAAAATCCCAAGAATGCCCAAGTCCGCCCTCATAGGATCCTCCACGAAAGCTGGCTAATCAAAATCAGGAAAAACATAAACACCACCGCGAAAGCGGCGATCGGCGAGCCTGGCGCCCGATAAGCCGCCACCTTCGGCCAATGTAGACACTCGAGCAGAAGTAGAGAAACCAAAGTATGCCAAACATCAAAATGTGGGCCACACCTAAATCTAGAGTCCTAGCGCCGATATTACTAAAAATGAGATAGGTGGGCGTGCCCGGCAGACCCAGCACTAAGAGACAAAGTAATGCCATGAAAACTTTGTGGAGATTGGTACGAATTTGAATTGAGGTTCCATACAAAATTAAGGCCGAGAGCGCTGGCACAAACACACAAACATAGTAAGCCGCATCAACACTGGCGCGCTTAGACACGCCAAGGGACACCAACACCAAAGAAAAAAAGAAGCTCGCGAGACTTCCCAACATGTCTCGACGCGTATGAGACAAGAAAACCAAAAAGAGAGATACTACCGCCCCCAATAGACCAAACCCATAGATTACGGAACGCTCGCCGCTGGTGAGTTCGGGATAGACAATGCCAAAAATCGTAGAATGTTTGAGTAGAAGTGCGCTAAAAAAGATAATCACGCAGAGAGCGACGCCCTCGGGCACCCGCCTCATCGACTTGCGCAGCCATTGTGAAAGTGGCGATACAGGAACAGATAACACCAACATTAAAATCCAAAGGGCACTTCCCCAGCGATTTGCACTACCACTTGCAAAAAGCATTTCTCTGGAGGAGAACTCCATAATTCCCCACGACACAAACAGTGCCCCCAAAATATAAGACATTACGTAAATTTGCTTGGCAATCTGAGCATGCAGCTCGTCGTTTAGGTCTTCCGCTGAAAAACGAACCAGATAGTAAAGGGAAACTCCACCCAGAATGATGAATCCACCTGCCGCCACCGCATTATCGGATAATACGAAAAGCGCCGTAATGCCTTGTGTAATACAAGTTAATCGACGAATAAGTGATGGTCGACCAACCACCGTACACATCCAATGAGAGAGCAAAAAGCAGATTTCGACAACTAGTAGAAATCCGAATCGTTTGGCATCTAGGCTAAGCACAACATCTAAGGGATAACCACTCACTAAGCTTCCGTGAATTTCTAATCGATTGGCGCCACCGATTACTGAATTTCCCAGAAAGGAAATAATCACTATGCGCAAAATCGATAGTAGTGCGCCCAAACTTAGCCAATTTTTATTGAACTGCTGCGACCATGGCAAAAAGATTGCCAGAAAGGGCAGCAACACATAGGAAAGAAAGAGAATCGCTTCTAGCTTCATCTATTCCCCCAAATAAAAAACACCGATGAAATCAGTATCACCAAAACTCCCCAAAACAGATATGCACGAGACTCACCGCTATGTACAGTTTTGACGTATCCAGAAATCCTTAAACTCTGCTGTATAATTCCGCCGTATACTTTTTCCCCGAGGACCCACCGATCAACAGCGGCAGAAAAGTTCAATACACGTTGTGAAACCTTTCCAAAAACCTGCCCTAGAAAAAGATAAAGCGCTTCAGCGGTGGCCGGAATCTTTTCTGCCCCAAAGACCAATCGAGAGTCGATGCCAGGAAAAATTAACTCCATTTGGATCTTTTTTCCATAATCGCGGCCCATGAAGACCGACCGCCTGCCCAAAAAATACCCCAGCGCCATTCCAGATAATATGACTGCCGCTTCGA
>CAYZLH010000001.1:28592-29423 GCA_964478795.1 uncultured Bdellovibrionales bacterium
TTTGCGGCGCCCGACTCGCCAGGCTCGGCCATTCCGCTTCGATCATCACATGTGGAGAGGAAACCACATACAAGATCCCCTGATGAAAAGGGCCTTCGCCAAACAATTGAGTTAGGTGAATCGCCACGCCAATAAACAATAATACGACCAAGAAAAAGGGGATTAAGGCAAAGACGGCTCCATTGTTTCCCGAGTTTTGCTTTCGTTTTTCTTTTTCACCTGAAGGCTGAGAGATCAGCTTGCCAATGGCCGCAGCAAGGAGAAAACTAACTAGGGCCACTAAGATCATCCGCGCGGATACTTCTGCCTTCGCCTTAATGACCGACTGATCGATTGCTGGAATTGCACCGGTCAAAATAGCTAGCAGCAATCCTAGCGATGCTACGTTTACAGATTTCCAACCAGTAGAAGAAAATTTTTCTGAAAATAGCAGTTGTGTGGCGATCGCCAGTACAGAAGCCAATCCTACAGCCTCATATGAAAGCCAAATAAACTCATCGGGCTTATTTGTCGAAAGACGAGAAAAAATCAAAAAACACACCGTAGCCATCAAAAACCAAGAAACGGAATCGATCTTCCTGTTGACTAAAATTGAAAATGAAGAAAAGAGCAAGGCCAGCACCGCATAAATCAGCGAAAAATAAAACAACAGCTCAGTAGAATAATCTTCACCAACAACTTGTCCGTTCAGATAGAAAAGCATTGAGAAGAGGTGCACATTTAGAAAAAGGCTGCCCCAGTTTGATAGTGTGTGACGAGAGAATAGTGTCGACGCAAAATACAACAAAGATCCCAAAAGCAGAATCGTCATTGTTTCGGTTTTTCAAAAAA
>CAYZLH010000002.1:0-23689 GCA_964478795.1 uncultured Bdellovibrionales bacterium
CCACATAGATCGCATTTTCTGCTCGCATGCTTAGGGTCGTGCGTTTCACTCTCTTCAAAAATTCAATGTCATTGCGATCGGAATTGGCATAACGGGATTCGATTTCTTTTTCAATTTTTTTGATTTCCTCGCCGTATTCTAATGCTTTTTTTACAACTTGAACCAATTCCTCTCCCGAAAAAGGCTTGTCGAGAAAATCGGTGGCGTTCAGCTGTATTGCTTCACGCATGCTCTGCGGGTTGCCATAAGCGGTTAAGATAATAAATGGAATCGGACGAAATTGGGCGCGAAGCTTTTTTAGAAGTTCTAATCCCGTCATTCGTGGCATATGAATGTCAGACAGAATGGCACTGATATTCGGATTATTCTCAAGCTTCTCTAATGCCTCCATGCCATCTTTTGCACTTTCAATTGCGATGGATTCGGCTTCTAGAATCTCGATGATCAGTTTATTTAAGTCTGCTTCGTCTTCAACAACTAAGAGAGTTGGTTTATTGGTATTCGCCATAAATATTTCCTTCAACCTATCCTATCGTCTTGATAGTAAAAAATCTAAGAAACGCATGGTTAAGAAAGTATTAAATCTTGGCAATTGTTAAAACCTTATGAAGTGTTTACTTTACCTGGTTTCCTGACTCACTGAACCTCTTTTTCGCTCCGATGGACTAATTGAGAAAAAAAGGAGTTCAAATGCTCAGTTCAGAAGAATTGCAGGAGTTTAAGACCGAGGCCCTTGAATTGCTGGAGACGGCGGAGGCGAGTCTCTTAAAGCTAGATGAAGGTGCCGATTTCGAACCCGAATACAACGCGATCTTTCGAACCTTTCATAATTTGAAAGGCGCCGCCGGAATGATGGAGTTTATTCCACTGCAATCGCACATGCATACTCTGGAAAACATATTAACGAACTTTAAGACCGCCGGGGCAATTCCAAAAGACTATATCGATCTATTTCTCCGAGGAATCGATGCGACTCGTAGCATCCTTGATGGCAAAGAAATTCAGTTTCAGTATGAAGTAAAATCGAGCGGAGATAGTCCAGCGGAGGCTGTGGCAGCGCCACCCACTGCTGAAATTCAAAGTGTGCCAGTTACGGAGTTGAAATCTGATACGAACACTGCCGCCGCCCCCGCTTCCGTAAATAACTCTTCAACAGCAAAAGATCCCCTTGAGCAAATGCAAGGAGAATTTATTTCTGAGGGAGAAGAATGCATCGAGCGTATATTTCAAGAGCTCGAAAAAGTAAAACATGGTCAGAATAATACCTCGCGTATCGACCAGATCTATCGCGATATTCATTCGCTAAAAGGATCGGCATATCTACTGGGATATAACTCACTTGGTGATTTATCCCATGCCATGGAAGACGCTATGGCGCCACTTAGAGATGAAAAACGAGAGTTTCTTGAAAACGAATATGACGCCATCTGTGATGGGATTGGCTTAATCGATAAAATTTTTCAGTCGATCAAAGATAAGTCGAATCAATTTCCCACTGATGAAGTGCAAAAATTAATCGAAAAAATTAAAACTCTAAATACCATAGGAGATACTCCATTGACCCCCTCTCAAACCGTCGTAAATTCAGCAGCACCCACAATTGAAGAAAAGCATATTCCTGCCAAAACAAACGCTACCCAATCAGCACCCGATACCGCCGCAGCAGAAGCTGAAAAAAATGAAGCGAATAGTACCGTACGTGTGCCAGTTGGACTGCTTGATAAGCTTATGACTTTAGTTGGGGAAATGGTTTTAGTGAGAAACCAGGTTATTCAATATTCCAGCAAAAGTGACGATTTGGCATTTTTGAATCTTTCACAACGTTTGAACGTTGTGACCGGAGAGATTCAGGGTGAAATGATGAAAACCCGCATGCAACCTATCGGAAACATCTTGAGCAAATTTCAAAGAGTTGTTCGCGATATCTCCAAAGAGCTTAAGAAAAAAATTGAACTAGAAGTTGAAGGCGCGGAAACGGAATTAGACAAAACATTGTTGGAAGCTATTAAAGATCCGCTAACTCATATTGTGAGAAATTCTTGTGATCACGGAATTGAAAATCCTGAAGTTCGAGTGGGCAAGGGGAAAAATGAAACGGGAATCCTAAAAATTCGCGCATTCCATGAAGGTGGTCAGGTTATTGTCGAAATTCGTGATGATGGAAAAGGGCTACATAAAGACGTTTTAATTAAAAAAGCGATCGAAAAGGGTATTCTAACGCCAGACAAGGCAGCTAGCTTATCAGACCGTGAGGCGATGCAGCTAATCTTTGCCCCAGGCTTTTCAACAGCCGCCCAGGTAACAAATCTTTCTGGTCGCGGTGTGGGGATGGATGTAGTTAGAAGTAACGTAGAAAAAATCGGTGGTTCCGTGGAGCTGGATAGCGTTGCCGATCGTGGCACTAGTATTCGTCTAAAGATTCCACTTACGCTAGCAATTGTTCCCGCGATGATCGTGCGATCGGGCTCAGAGCAATATGCAATTCCGCAAATCAAACTAGTAGAATTGGTAAGAGTGGAAAAATCAAATCAAGAAAACAAAATTGAATATCTGCAAGGAAAGCCAGTATACCGCTTGCGCGGGGATCTTCTGCCCTTAGTTGATCTTAAATCGGTAATGAATTTAGCGGATCATGATACCAAAAAATTTACCAAAGAGGCTGAAGCAATCAACATCGTGGTTTTGCAATCCGAAAAAAATCTTTTCGGCCTAATTGTGGATGAGATTCAGGATACGGCGGATATTGTCGTGAAGCCATTGAATCGCCTTTTGAAGTCGTTGGCGATTTATTCGGGAGCGACCGTACTCGGAGATGGTTCTGTGGCCTTAATTTTAGATGTTGCTGGTTTAGCTGCGAAGCAGTTTAAGGCGAAAAGTGGAGAGGAGAACTCTTTGAAGCAAGATGTCGGCAGTCACGCACAAGGAAAGAAATCGGAGGAAGCGCAAGAGTTTCTGTTGTTTAGAATTAATTCCCCGACCAAACATGCTGTATTTTTGGGCTATGTGCATCGACTGGAAGAATTTAAGGCAAGCGCCATTGAATACTCGGGTTCACAAAAAGTTGTGCGCTATCGCAACGCGATCTTACCCATCATCTCTGTGGATGAAGCTCTCGGATACAAGTCTGAAGCAAAACAGAAAACAGATGTGGTGCCAGTGATAGTAACCCAACGCTCAGGCAAGTTTTTTGGCTTCGAAGTTAGCGAAATTCTCGATGTGTTTACCACGGAAAAAGAAGTGGATAGTGCCATTGCCGATCGGCCGGGACTGATTGGAAATTTGGTAACGGAAAATGAGGTGATCACTGTTGTCGACCCAAACAAACTGTGCGGCGATCTACAGAAAAAAGCACCGACTGGAAGTGGAAGTTCGGGAAAGACGGAAAAGATTGCCACCGTTCGAAATCTCAAAGATGGGCGCGATAGCAAGGTGACACCAACTGGCACGAGAATCCTGTTTGCTGAAGATACGGCTTTCTTTCGCAAGCATGTCACTGGGGTTTTAGCTCGATCCGGGTTCGAAGTAACGAGTGTGATCAATGGCGAAGAGGCAATCCAAGAGCTTCAATCGAAGCCGGTTGGGCATTATCCAATTGTCTTGAGTGATATTGAAATGCCAAAGATGTCGGGACTAGAGCTAGCGAAAAATGTGCGCAAAGAGGCAAAGTGGAACGAAATTCTATTAATTGCACTCACAACCAAAGGCTCAGAACAGGATCGACAAAAGGGGATTCAAGCTGGCTTTAACCTCTATCTGGAAAAGTTGGATCCCGAAGAGTTAATTTCTTCCCTTCAAGCATTTCCCTTAGCGGTAGGAGAGTAATATGGAAAATACCAAACAGTTCGCTACGTTTTACATTTCAGACAGACTTTACGGCATTGATGTGATGCAAGTGCAAGAGGTAACGCAGACTCTATCCTTAACTCCAATTCGAATGGCCCCAATTTTTGTCCGTGGACTCATTAACCTACGCGGTCAGATTGCCACCGCGATTGGCATGCGCGAGTTGTTCGGGCTTTCCGGTGAAGCCGTGGCCGATGCCGCGGCTTCAGTTGTGTGCAAAGTTAATGGTGGATTGATTTCTTTACTCGTTGATCGAATTGGTGACGTAATCGAAGTGTCCGAAGATAGCTACGAAGAAACCCCAGATCTTGTTGAAGAAGATATCAAAAAAATAATGAGCGGAGTTTATAAGACTGACGGGGAAATTCTGAGTGTTATTGACATTCATAGTCTTTCGTCGGCGCTTAATCTGCTCGATTGATCCGCTACCGGGTAGGCAAATATGGACTTTTTGTGAAGTTTGCTAAGACCCATTGAGCGAAAAAAATAGGGTGGTCTAATAGATTTCTAAATGTTTGAAAAAGTGAGGATGCAATGATTGGTCAAATGAGTTCGCGAGCTGTTGGTTCATCTTTAACCGCAAAGCAAAAAACGTTGGTACAAGAATCGTTTGCTGCCATTGCGGATCGCGCTAGCGAAGTGGCGAGGCATTTCTATGAAACCCTATTCGCGTTAGATCCTAGTGTTCGCCCGATGTTTCCGGGGGACATGAAGGCTCAAGAAGGAAAATTGATTTCAACTTTGGCTTTTGCGATTAAAAACCTCAACTCTCCTGAGCAACTATTTCCAGCGCTGGATGAACTCAGCAAAAGACATGTCGGTTACGGCGCCAAAAATCATCACTACGACACCGTAGGAATCGCGCTCCTCACCACCCTCAAAGATATGCTCGGTGACACATTTCAGCCCGAACTTGAAAACGCCTGGCGAGCTGTTTATACCATCCTTTCTAGTTATATGAAGGCCACCTCAGAGGCATTGCAATTGCAAGACATCAAAGAAAACAAATCTTCGCTCATGGCCGCCTTGGATTTGATGGGCACGAACGTATTTCTTGCCGATGCCAACTTTAATTTGGTCTTTGTAAATAAGCGTGGATTAGACACGCTCGGACAGATGAAAGATGTAATCCAATCTATTTTTGGCTTGCAGCTACATGAATTGGTAGGTGGGTCGATCGATCGATTCCACAAGGGAGAATTAAAGACAAAAATCCGCAATCTTCTTTCTGACCCTAAAAATCTACCCTATCGAAAGACAATTTCAGTGGGTGATCGTAGGTTGGACTTAAACGTGAACCGCATTGAAGAAGGCGGAAAGTTGTCGGGCTTCGTTGTGAATTGGGAAGACATTACTGAAAAAGAGAAGTTAGATGCGGAATCTACTCGCCTGCAATCAATGATGGATAACTTACCTATCAACGTAATGATGGCCAATCCCGATCTCACGCTCAGCTATATGAATCCAGCTTCCATTAAGACCTTGAAAACAATTGAAAATCTATTGCCCGTAAAAGTAGACAAAATGATTGGCAATAAGATCGATATTTTCCATAAGAATCCGGCCTATCAGCGAGAAATATTGGCCGACCCCAAAAATCTACCCAAAAAGGCCAAGATTCAATTAGGAACCGAAACCTTGGATCTCTTGGTTTCTCCCATTACGAATCGTCAAGGCGCCTATATCGGTTCAATGGCGACGTGGGCGGTAGTTTCCGATCGCGTGAAAATGGCCAATGATTTCGAAAAAGATATTGGTGGAGTTGTACAGGTGGTGAATAGCTCTTCCACTGAACTCCAAGCTAGTAGCCAGAGTATGGCGGCCGGTGCGGAAGAAACTTCTAAGCAGGCCCAAACCGTGGCCGCTGCCTCCCAGCAAGCAAGCAAGAGCGTGCAATCTGTTGCCGCTGCCGCTGAGGAAATGAGCAAGAGCGTGAAAGAAATCTCTAACCGCGTTCAAGAGTCTGCCTCCGTGGCTCAGCAAGCGGCAAAAGATGCGCAAAACACCAATACGATTATGACTTCGTTGTCAAAATCTAGTGAAGAAATTGGTCAGGTTGTGAAGGTGATCGCTTCGATTGCGCAACAAACGAACTTACTAGCATTAAACGCGACCATTGAGGCCGCTCGAGCTGGAGATGCAGGTAAAGGATTTGCGGTAGTGGCCAACGAGGTAAAAGAGCTGGCTCGCCAGACAGCCAAAGCTACCGAAGAAATTTCAACCAAGATTTCTAACGTACAAAAAGAGACTGGAAGTGCCGTAAGCGCAATTCAATCTATTACGGACGTGATTAACAAATTGAACGAAATTTCCATGGCTGTGGCTGGTGCTGTAGAAGAGCAAAATGCCGCAACTTCAGAAATTTCTAGGTCTGCATCTGAGGCAGCCAAAGGTACTGATGAAGTGAGCCAAAATATTACTGAGGTAACGAAAGTTGCTACGGAATCTGGTCGCACAGCCGCCGAAATTCAAGCTGCTGCCACCCAGCTTTCCAAAGAGTCGGTGAACTTGAATAACGCAGCCGCCGAATTCTTAAAGAAAATGCGCAACTTTTAGGATAAAAGATACCAATGAGCGTGAATACAGTTGAAAAAACGAAACTAAGCTTGCCAGCCGTGATTCTCTGGCCGCTATTTGTAGTGGCGGCCAGCGGTTTTATCGGTGTTGTTTTTTCACCCTACAAGGGTATCGCTACATTGTCGTATCTTTGTCTTTTGGTGGGGCTCGTACATCGTAAAAATCGAAATGTTCATGCCGGGCTCATGAGCTCCGGTATGACTATCGATGTTTTACTTGTTTTGGTTTTAGAGTTTCAAAGATCAGCAATTGCGACTTCTGCTGGTGGATCTTTAAATGCCTATCAGCTAGCTCACGTAATCGTATCGACCCTAGCCGTATGGGTTTATTTGCCCACGGCAAATTTAGGCTATCGACGTTGGAAGGGCACTCTAGCGCTCAAAAAAAATGTCTTGCACCTCCGATTTGGAGTTTTAGCGTTTGTGTTACGCACGATTGGCTATGTGCTGATGTTTTCCATGAGTAATTCGATTGGATAATGCAAAAGTTCGAGTAATGGTGGTCGATGATTCGGCCGTTTTTCGCGGCCTGTGGACTCGTTTGCTCGCGTCGAACCCCCAGATAGAAGTTGTCACGGCGGCACTCGATGGTCCGATGGCCTTAGATAACGCCAAAAAACATTCGTTAGATGTCGTTTTGCTAGATATTGAGATGCCAGGCCTAAGTGGCCTTCAGGTTTTACCTGAACTATTGAGGATTCAGCCCAATCTCAAGGTAATCATGGTGAGCTCTTTAACCAGAGAAGGATCCTCTGCGACCCTAGATGCCTTGGCCCTCGGTGCCGTGGACTTTTTACCCAAGCCGAAAGGGATGCAAGATCCCCAGGTGGTCAAAGATGTTAGCCGTGAGCTAGTGGAGAAGGTACTGGCGCTTGGGGGAGCGAAACAAGCCAAGGCTAAAACTAAACGCGTCGAGGGAGTCATTCGTAAGGCGGCCGGTGATTTCCGACCGAAACTTCTGCTCGTGGGATCAAGTACGGGTGGCCCTAATGCGCTCAGTACTTTTTTTCGCTCTTTGAAGAAGATTGATATCCCGATCCTTGTTGTGCAGCATATGCCCCCAGAGTTTACCAAGATGCTAGCCGAAAGATTGGGAAAGGAATCGGGCTATCCGAGCGCTGAGGCCAAAGACGGCGAATTTCTCGAGGCACGAAGAATCTATGTTGCGCCTGGCGATTTTCACATGCAGGTGCGGCGTGGAAACGACAATAAATGGCAACTGCAGCTCAATCAAGAAAAGCCAGAACACTTTTGCCGACCCGCGGTGGATCAGCTCTTTCGGTCAGCAGCCAAATATTGCAAGAAAGATATGCTTGCCGTGATTCTTACGGGAATGGGCGAAGATGGTAAGGTGGGCTGCCAGCAAATTAAACAAGAGGGTGGAGTGGTCATTGCCCAAGACGAGGCTACTAGCGTAGTATGGGGAATGCCGGGCGCCGTAGCAAAAGCTGGCCTAGCGGATTACATATTGCCTTTACAAGAAATTGCCAAAAAGGTTGAGGAGTTTATTCATGGATAAGCCTTCAATCACATCGATCACCTCTGAAGAATACCAGTTTATCTCCAAGCTGTTATTAGAAGCTACTGGGATGGAGTTAGGAGAGAATAAAAACTATTTATTAGAAAGTAGATTAAAAGAAATTTGGGAATCCCTGAAGCTTACTGGAATTCGGGAGCTAATTCATTATCTACGCACACATTCAGATCCCAAGGTTGTAAAATTAGTCGGGGAAAAAATGACCACGAATGAAACGTTGTTTTTTCGTGATCAGATTCCCTACGATTATTTGCGGAATGTGATTTTAGCCGATGTGTATCAACGAAGCCCCGGGAAAGAGATTAAGATTTGGTCGGCGGCCTGCTCTACTGGGCAGGAGCCTTATTCCATCGCAATTTCCCTAGCCGAAGAAAAGCACCGTTTCCCCTTTGCCAAGATCGACATCTTGGCCACTGATATCGCCCAGTCTGTGCTGGAAAGGGCTCAGGCGGGGGCATTTAGTAAATACGAGCTAAGTAGGGGAATGCCTCAGGCAATTGGTGACAAATATTTTTTGGCTAAGGGTGCAGAGTTTGAGGTGAAACCAGAGCTGAAGAAAAATATTCGCTTCAAAGAGTGTAATTTAGTGAATTTCCGTTCGAACGAGCAGTTTGACTGCATCTTTCTGCGAAATGTGCTGATTTATTTTGATTTAGAGACAAAGCGAAAGATTGTCGAGAATGCGTTTAGTATGCTTCACCCCAAAGGGTATATTTTTCTCGGGGCGGCCGAAACTATGATGGGCGTCAGCGAAAAATTCGTACGCGTGGAAGATGTCAGTATCTCCGTCTATAAAAAAATCTAATTAACGACCAGAGCTGATTTTTCCGTTCGGCAAAAGCGGTATCCAATGCCGTACACCGTTATTAACTGATGGTCGGATTTTGCCAATTTTTTACGCAAAGAGACGATGTGGGTATCAACGGTACGATCTGTTACGCATACATTGCCCCAAACCTTCTTTAAAACCATTTCTCTATCAACAACATGATTGATGTTCTGCATGAAAAACTTTAGGAGATTGAACTCAAGCGCGCTAAATACAATGCGCTCACCAGCGATTAAGACTTGCATAGATTTTAAATTCAAAGCCACATTTCCGCACACTATGGCATCTTGCTTTTGTGGTCGCCGTAACTTCGCGCCAATTCTCGCGGTGAGTTCTTGAACTTGGAATGGTTTTTCAATGAAGTCATCGGCGCCAAGCCGAAAAGCTTCCACTAAATTCTGAGTTTCCGAACTAGCTGTTAGAAAAATAATAGGTACTTGGGCGGTATCAGACGATTGCTTGAGTTCTCGGCAAACTTGGAATCCGTCTTTTCCGGGCATTTTCAAATCCAGTAATACAAGATCAGGTGAATAGGTTTTTACTTTTTCAATTCCAGAAAGCCCATCCTCTGCCTGGTAAACAGAATAGTTTTCTTCCAAAATTTCCTGTAGCAATGAGCGAACGCCTTGATCGTCATCAATGACTAATATCGAATTCTTACCTGAAGACTCCATTCCCCCCCCCCAAAAAAAATTCATTTGCCATTCTAGCTACACTTTTTCAGTGAAGGCGCTTACTTTTCTGCGACGCATGGCGTTGTTGTGAGTATTCCCGCCTTTGTCTCTTCTCAATCCATTATTATGTAATGAGATCGAATAAAGGCACCAGGTGTATGGGTAAACTTCATAACCGCTTAACACTTTTCCTTTACCGTGTACTTCCGGGGGTTTCATGGAAAAAGAATTGAAAAACCTAGGGTTTCCCGGAGATAATAAAAATTAGTCAGGAATCATTCACCTACGAGTAAATGAAAATGCCGGGAGATAAACGCTCCAAAAAAGATGATGGGGATTTCGAGTTAGAGGACGATATCGAAGTCTCTACTGAGCCCACTATTGATGTGGAGCAGGAAATGGCCAAGCTAGCGGAAAATAAGCCTAGCCATGATCGAACCACGCAACGAGAAATTCCTGGAACTAAAGCTTCGATTTCCGCGCCGCCAAAGAGTCAGGCCCCTGCGGCGCGCGCGCCCATCGAAAACCCGAAAATAGCTGTGGAAAAAGTGCCACAACCGAGAAGTTCTCCAAGTGAGCGAAAGGCGTATAAAGAGCCTCCTGTTACTTCGACTGAAGATATTTATAAGGCCATGAAAAAGCCGGATTCTTTTGGCTTCATGCGAAAAATTGTTTTTGTAGCCTTATTGGCAGCCGGTTTTTTCTACGGGCAAAGATTTATCGAAAAAACCAAAGAACTTGTTCCTTTTCCCGATAACCCTCAGGCGAAAAAGGAGCCTCCGGGTAAATCGCTGGGTGGGCAAATCGCAGAACTTCAGCGCAAGCTGACCGACCAAGAGCAAAAGCCTGAGCCAGTAGAAATTCACTTGGTATCCGATCTAGTTGATATACAGGTTGTGGTGAACGGGAAGGTTATCGAGGTTGCCGACAAGCGTTTTACGCTGGAATCTGGGCAAACGTATAAAATCACCCTAAAACGAAATGGATATTTTGATTATCAAGCAGATGTTACGCCAATGCCGGGGAGTCCGGTTAAAATTGTTCCCCAATTTAACAAAGAATTTATCAGTGGATTTGTGACCATCGAAACCACTCCCGAATCGAAGTTTACAGTACTGCAGGATGGAAAGGTCGTAAAAGAAGGGAATACCCCTCTATTGGGCTGGAAGGCGCCGGTGGGAAAATATCGACTTGTAATCGAAAATAGTTTTATTGCCTACAAATCTGAAGAGGAATTTGTGGTGTATAATTCGCTCACCACCAACATTCGTCGACATCTCACGGCAAAGTAAGAGTTGCCTTAAGACTTGTTCTTAAATACACTTTTCCCTATGAATTCATTGCTTCGTTATGCACTGGTCATCGCTGTTTTTTTTCTGGTTGCCATTCTTGTTTCCAATGATCGAGTTTCAATTGCTGCCGCACCGCCGGCAACACCCGGAAAAAATGAAGATCCCATGGAGTCTGTTTACCGCGCGATTCGTTTTACGGGGACAACTCCAATGGTGTCCGAATGGACGCTAGAAAGTTTCCAAAATAGGTTAGCCGAGGCATTTCGAAAGGGAGACCCTTGTATGGTGGTGTCTCTAATTGAAGAGGAAGCGCCTGTGGCTCCCGCTGTCAAATGGGCTGCGGGGATGGATGTCTTTCTGCGTTGGACGGAAAATTCGAGTCCACTGTTACGAAAATTACTGACTGCTACTGCCTCCCCAATTTATGGAAATTTTGAAAATGGCACGGAAGTACAGCCTAAGGAAATTTTATTTATGAAGGCCTTGCGCGCTTCAAATCAGTGGAACGACGGTGGAGATGGTGAAGGGAATCGTCTCTCTTTCAAGGAAGTCGATGAAGCAGTAAATACCCTAAAGACATTGGCGCAAGAGGATCCCGAAAATGGAATTTACAACCTATTTTTAGGACAAGCATTGCGTCTTATTGGTGCCAAAAAAGAAGAAGTAGAGAGTGCGTACGTGCAAGCTTCTAAAGCGCCAAAGATTGAAGCATTTTATCATGGTATATATGATCAATTGTTAGCAAGTTCGTACCAGAATCCTGCCACTTTCGTTTGGGCATATTCCTTTTTACATCATACTCCTGAGCCAAATTTTTCGAACGTCGTTAGAAATTTAAAAAATTGGGCATCTGATAGTGACCCCGGCAAATGGATCGCTAGTAAAATAGCTAAGCGAATGATTGATATGGGATTGAAATATAAATCGGAGAGTCCGGGATATTTAATTTCACAGCAAGAGTATCTACTTGGTCACAGTCTAAAATATGCGCTAGACAATCGGCTCGCTAGCGATCGAGAAGAGTTAATGGCCAAGATGAAAGAGGCAAAAGATTTTATTTCAGAGATTCCTGCCTCTGTGGGAGCCGCCGAGGCAGAAATCTTTATGGGAAGAGTGCAGCCCGGAGGGGATTCCATCTGTAATTGGTCCTCTTGGCAAAATTTATTTGATTACTATAGAGCCAAGGGTAAGTGATTTTTTTCTATTCGCAATAGTTGCGGATATCTCATTCCGAAGTCGTGCTTTGATCGAAATAAAATCAAGCGATCTCCACAGCTTGTTTCTACTTCCCACAATTCTGCAGGGTAGACATCAAGATTGTCTTCCACCCGAGAAATTCGCAACATATGCCAAATCTTCCTTGGGCTAACTAATCTGCTCCCCTTTCTTTCAAGCGGAAGGCAGAGGGAAAAATTTTTCATGATTCACCTCCGGGGAACGCTATAAAGTGCGAGTGTTCAAAGGCAAAAAATTCTTCGTCAAAGTACTCTCGTGGGAAATTTGAGTCGCTCAGTAAAAACAGCATGGCGTTGGCTCGCAAGAGTTTGGCGCGAATTATCTGTAATCGTTCGGCAGGAAAACAATTGTGCCGAAAGACAATTAAGGGGAAAACTCGAGAACGTATTACGTAGGACAAAGCCCAATTAATATCCTCTTCCCCGTTAATAAATAGGGTTTTGTTCCAATCTAAATTCTTCCTTTGAATTTCTTCCGGTACAATCGGCATATCACTATCAATCCATGCCGCGGGAAGATGCCTAAGCTCCGAAAGAAAGGTGGCACAGCAGTTACGCGAACTCGGGCCAAAAATTCTTACGATTTTACCCGCACGAAAATGGATGGATTTTTCAAGTTTTCCGTCTAGAGAAGTTGGTTCGGTAGTATCTTTTGAAAAAGCAAAGTCGAGCATATTCCCTCCTTGGTGAAAGGCGTAACGTTTACTATTTATGGAAAAATATTTTAAGCGCGCAGATTTCGTAGCACCCCGGTGAGCACGCCTTCCACTCGAAATTGAGTGTTGGGCGCGATCACCAAGGGTGCATACTTAGGATTGGCTGCATGGAGTTCAACGTGATTCTTTTTCTTAATAATTTTTTTAAGCGTAGCTTGCCCATCAACTGAGGCAACGACTACTGTACCATTCGAGGCTTGATCTTGTTTGCGAATGACAGCGTAGTCACCATCCAAGATTCCTTCGCCCACCATGGAATCCCCCTGGACGATTAAACAAAAATGATCCGCATCAATGCGCAAAAAGGAAGAGGGGACTTCGATAAACTCCTGATGAATTGAATACTCAATCGGAGCACCAGCAGCAACCTTGCCAAGTAAGGGGAGATGAATTCCGCTTTGCTTCACAGAAACACCGCGCTTCGAATGAGACTCCATCTCGAGGTAGCCTGCTTCTTTTAGGCGCTCAACATACTTTTGCGCCGTGCTGCGAGAAGAGAGGCCGAAGGCATTGGCAATTTCTTGGTAGGACGGAGAGTATCCATTCTCTTGAATAAATCGTTGCAAGAATTCCAGTACGTTCTTTTGTTTGGGTGTCAGCATAAAATTAGAATAATGCTACATTCGTAGTACGTCAAATGGAATCGTACATTTTGCGTGCATTTTTTCTTAATTGTAGCGTGTAGGCTGCTATTTTTCTTTCAGAGTGCGCTGAATTCGGGTGGTTTTTGATTTTTCCACCGCCAATTTGATTTCACTTTTGTGCCCAATTAGTGAGTTTTCAATAAGCACGCGGTAATTTCCGGCCACGAGCGAATAACCTTCGATGGGGCTTTCCATTTCTAAAACTACATTACCCGACTCATCAATAATTTTCAGGTCGGCGCTTGGGGTAGTGGCAAAGTAGAGTACACCTTTGTCTTTACTCTTCACAAAATTCAGATCTTTCCACGGTTTGTCTTTTGGCGAATGCGACCACTCTATCGTTTCATATCCAGGAAGTTCTGCCCGGATCAGTGCCGGCGCATTTTTGGGGATTAAAAATGAATTTGAAAGTATGTCTGCATAGGCGCCATTCACATAAATAGTATAGCCAATTTTATTGGTAGCAATTTGATATATGGTTTTGTTGGGGTCCGAAAATACCGATTCACTTTCTTCTTCGGAAAGAGTGCGGGCTGGAATGACTTTGGGGCGTTCGGGGGTTGTCGATTTTTGCTTCCAAGTACTTAGAGCGGTAACCGCCTGTTCTTTCCACTTCATTACTTTGCTATGGCCGGGGGCCTTGGGGTAAAAAAATTGGTAGGCTAATAAACCAAGAATAAATACGGCGATGGCTTTACCAAAGGGGAAGCCGCCGCTCGATTCTTGTCTCTTATCATAGGCAATTTGTTTCAAAGTATTTGAGAAGCGAACGGAATCGGATTTAGGCCGATAGTTTTTTCTCCACTTGTCTTCAATGATGGGTGCACCCGATTCAAATTTGAGTCCAGTGCCCTTACTTCTCGAATCTTCTGTCGGCAGAACTGGATTTCTGTCGATTTCTGTCGGGGGAGCATTATCATCTGCCTCTGGTTCCAACTGAAATCTTTGCCGAATGGTTTCTTCTTCTTTATCAACTTCATCTCCTAAATACTCCCTCACCATAGCCTGTATGTCGGTGGGGCCATAGCCAGGGTAGCGAGACTGAAGAAAGTAATGCACATCTCGATGTAGCTCTTGGGCCAATTGGTAGCGTTTATAGATATCACGCTCCAGGGCCTTCATTACGATGGCGTCGAGATCCTTCGGAATTTGTTTATTAATGTCGGAGGGAAATGGAATCGGCTCGCGCAATAGCATGTTGATGCACTCGGCATCTGTTTCGCCATTGAAGAGCCGACGGCCCGTGAGCATTTCCCAGAAGACAATACCCAGTGCGAAGATATCGGAGCGTGCATCTAAATCTTGTTGCATTGCCTGCTCAGGCGAAAGATACGAAGCCTTTCCGCGAATTTGTCCGGTGCGGGTAATGCCACGATGGTCCTGCATTTTGGCAATACCAAAATCTAAAAGTTTCACGCAGCCGATTTGGCCCACTAAAATATTTTGTGGTGAAATATCTCGATGCACCAGCGAACGATATTCTCCACTGATGGGATCACGAAAAGATTGGGTATAGGAAAGTGCATTACAAATTTCCTGGATAACAAAACAAGAAAAGTCAAAGGGTAGCATTTTGTTTAGATCACGAAACACTCGCGAAAAAGTTGCCAGGTTTCGTCCAGGCACATATTCCATTACGAGGTAGTATTCGCCTTCGGTCAAACCATAGTCATAGGTTTGCACAATGTTGGCGTTCGACAGACTCATGCTGATCGAAACTTCTTGTTTGAAAAGCTCTTTGAACTCCATGTCAGTGACGGATTCGGAAATGATCTTTTTGATCACAACTAAGCGATCGGTAGAGATGGAGGAATCTTTCTTGCGCGCGAGATACACTTCCGCCATGCCGCCTTGGGCGAGCGCATGAAACAAAACGTAATCTCCGAATACGACCGGCCGAAACTTTGCCACAAATTACTCCCTCTTATTTATCGGAAGAAATTCGTCTGGGATCAAGAGAGATTGTGCGACTCCTTGTGCCGTGTATGAGTGCGCGATGGGATTTACTGACGAGATGATTTACAGCTGCGATGAGATCATCTTGTCGACCATTTTATCGGATAGGAAGGGCACAATGGCGGCCTGAAGTGATACCGCAAAATCGCCAACCACGTACCGTGTTTTGGGATTTTTCACACTTAAGGCTTTGGTGATGACATCGGTTACCTTCGTGGCGGAGACAGCATTTTTTGCAGACTTCTCGACCATGGAGAAAAACGCTTTCAATTCCCGCTCGTACACTGGCAACAGTTGAGGATCTACTTCAGCAAATAGCATTTCTTTTCGCCCTAGACCCTTCTCCCAAATCGGAGTTTGAATGGGGCCGGGCTCAATCAACACCACCTTACAACCAAATCGTTGTATTTCTCGACGCAGAGAATCGGAAATGGCCTCAACGGCAAATTTAGAAGCCGCGTAGGGGCCTAGATAAGGAATGGCCATTAGACCACTCACGGAGCTGATATTCACCACTCGGCCACTGGTAGCGCGGATCCACGGTAGAAAAGTTTGGGTAGAGCGCACTAGTCCAAATACATTCACTTCAAATTGCTCTTTCCAGCGCGCGATAGACACTCCTTCCACGGGTCCACCGATGGCTAAGCCAGCATTATTGATGAGGGAGATGCGATTGCCCTTTTTTAGTCGTTTTTCAATTAGCGCCTTTGCTTCCTGAAGAGACTGGTCCTTTTCCACATCCATGGGAATTGCTTCCAGGCCCATTTCCTGTAGCCGCTGCAAATCTTTTTCTTTTCTGGCTCCGGCAAATACTTGTCTGCCACTTTTATGCAGAGCCAAAGCGGTGGCTTCGCCGATTCCTGAGCTAGCTCCGGTAATGATGATAGATTCCATGAAATATCCTTTTCTTTGTAAATTTCCTTGTTAGCATAAAGCAATGTTTCTCTCGCTGCTATTGTCACTTGTAACTTTTGCCAATGAACCAAACTTTCAGTTTTCCTACCAACCCAATGAGGCGCCTTCGATTCCCTGCGCCATGGAGCGAATTCGTGATTTGCCAGATTGGTTGGTGACCTGTGAGGATGGAGGTCGCAAAAAGACTTTTGTGGCTCACGTGATCTTACGGGAGACTCTTCGTGAACGAGATTCCTCCTTGGAAATTCTTTTTTGGGTCACCGATCGCAACGAAAAGGCCCCCAAATTTACCTCGGGAACGTCGCTGATTCATTTGAAACAAAGAAGTGCCTTGGCTGGCGTGGTTTTATCCCAAGGGGTGGAAAATGACTCGGCCCAGCTTGTGCTGCGCTGGACTGCCGAACGTTAGAAATTAGTTAGATTGGCAAATTGTATTTGCCTCGGCCTAAGGCCTTTGGAGACACTTAGTACTACGAGTTTGGGGGGGAAATATGTTGTTCAATTTATTCGTATCTTTGCTGGCCATGGCGAATTGTGAGTGGTCGGCCACAGAAACTTTTGGAACTTTCTCGGGAAAGACTCTGCCCGAAGCTAGTGGAGTCACCTCCGATGGTAGAGATCTCTACTTCATCAATGATACAGACGGAGATGGCTCCTTGTATTTCTTTTCCTCTGGAGAGGGGATGAAAAGATTCTCGTTACCCTGGACTCCGCACAATTTGGAAGCGGTTAGCTATGGCAAGTGCGGTTCGGGATACTGTTTCTATTTGGCAGATGTTGGCGACAATGATCGAGATCGCACGCAAGTAACGGTGCTGGCGGTGGAAGAAAAATCGAAAAAGATTTGGGCACAATGGAATTTTACGTATGAAGATGGTCCACAAAATGTAGAGGCCTTTTTTGTGGACGACAGTGGGATATTTTATTTTTTAGCAAAAACGGAAAAGAAAGGTGGGGGACTGACGGCTATTTATTCACTTTCTTCCCGCGCTAATGAAACTGTTGCGCGCAAAATTGCCCAAGCCAAATTTGATGCTCCGGTTACCGATATGGCCCTCTCGCCAAATCGACAAAACGTGGCGATTTTAACAGGGAAAAGTGGCCATGAGGTTTCCTTCGCCGATTTTCGCACCGGCGATTTTCGTCGGCAGACCGCACTTCCGTTGGAAAACTTGAAGAAGCAAGAAAGCATTACGTATATTTCCGATGATTATTTGGTGTGGAGCACAGAAGCGAAGAAATTGGTCGATGTGCCTATTTTAGGGATTCGTTGCAACTCGCGCTGATCGGGCGGTCCATAAGATCAGCAAAGCCAGTGCGGCAGTGAAAGCCGAAAAGAAGAATACTGCCGCTGGAGAATAACTTTGCCACAAATATCCTGCTAAGGCACTGGCGGGTAGCGCGGCGATACCGGTAAGTAGATTGTAAAATCCAAAGAGAGTGCCCTGATCCTCTTTTCGACTTTTTTCGCTCACGAAAGCTTTGCTAGGACCCTCGGCGAAGGCGAAGTGGAGTCCGTAAGGGAGGGAGAAAATTAAAGCCATTGCTAGGCTATCAGCGAAGGCTAGACCGATGGAGGCGAAGAAAAATAGACTCCAACCAATGGTCAGCGAAGTCTTGCGGGAATAACGATCGGAAAATCTCCCACCGTAGGCTGCGGTTAACGATTTTAATAAATTAAGTCCCATCCAAATGATTGGCAGCCAAACGATTTCGGCGCCTAACTTTTCCCAGCGCAGTAGCAAAAACGCCTCTGAAGATTGCCCAATTGAGAAAAGAAAGAACGAGGCAAAGAAGATTTTTAGCTCACGAGGAGAGCGACCAATTTTTTCTTTCATGAGCGCAAAGGAAAAGAGTGTTTTTGTGCTAGCCACTTTTTGTTTCTTGGTTGGCGCTAAAATTAGTAGCGTCAAAATAATTCCGGTGGGGATAAGCGTGAGCAAAAATAAAACTTTCATGTTTCCAGGAAAAAACCAGAGATAGGTCGCTGCGAGCAGCGGTCCGATGGCCGCACCGAGGTGATCGAGGGCACGGTGGAAACTATAAATGAATCCTAGCTGATTTTCTTCCGCTAGCGAGCCCAGCCAGGCATCGCGCGGGGCCGAGCGAATGCCTTTGCCAAAACGATCGCCCAGGCGCAGCAGTAAGATTCCAAAGGGATTGCCGATAAACGCGTAGAGTGGGCGAGAAAGGCCAGTTAAGCTATAACCGAGAAATACTAATTTCTTCTGCGAGATTCCCTGATCGGCGATGTAGCCTGAGTAAATTTTCGTGAAGGAAGCCAAGCTCTCTGCTAGGCCCTCGAAGACACCCAATAATAGAATGCTTAGGCCAATTTGATTGGCCATATAGTTTGGCAGTAAGGGATATACAGCCTCGCTAGCTACATCATTAAATAGACTGGCCAAACTTAAATAGATCGCAGCTTTCGGGATCTTCATCCCCATTGGCATATCATGTTCTGCCTAGATTAGCGGGCGGAAAACACAAAAGTATCGGGTTGAGGGCATATTTTCTTTTGCTCCTCAGTGGAGATCTGCAGGTTCGGGTCCGGCGCAAATGCGCGAATTCTTCGCCGAATGGCTTCATATCCGGTGGCCTTATTATTGCCATCAGTATGAGCATCCCAATATCTCACCGCTTGTTCGGGTTCAAATCCGCAAAATTGTCGAAGTGCTGTGGCCGCCACATATCCAGAGGCATGCCAGCCATTCCAGCAATGCGCCAAGATGGGTCCTAGGCGGGAGTCGCGGATATGATCGAAAATCATGGTGTGAATTCGGCGTAAATCGGCCAGTTCATAGCGGAGGACAGAGACTTGATTATAATTCAACTTCGTTTCGTCGCCGCGATAGTTTTTGCAGGCCGTGACTTTAGGTGCAGTTTCATAATTTGCTTCATACAAATAGACAGCTTTCGTAAAGCCTTCTTCGCAAAGATTCTGCAAACCATCATTAGGCAGGGGATTCATATTATTTCGTTTATTGGTGCGATGATAATAGTTGTTGGCTCCGCCCCGATAATAAACGCCGTTTAAGACTGCACGGAGGTTGCGATTCCCATAGAGGCTCTCGTTTCCGTTGCCTTGATTGTCGACCAATTTTTGCGAAGCTGTTTTTACTGGATAACGATTGGCTAAATCGAGTGGCCCTTGGGAATAGGCCTGAGTGATAACTAAAGATAGAAAAAGAAACTGCATAAATTCGCCTCCTTGCGAGCTATTGTTACAGGGTAAAAGGAATGCTTACGGAACTCAAGCGCAAGGGTTTTATTGGTGTAGCTGCTGCCGTGTATTTTGTGTCGAGGATCTGACGAATATTCGTTGCAGGTAAAAATTATTTCGGATCGGAAAAAGCCCAATAAAAATCATCAAGCTGTCGATACATCTAGCATGAGTTTCCGCGTCTTTTTACTCGCCTTGTTTGTATGCTTTGCGGCCGTCGCCGGCGAGCCGAGCAAAAAAATTGTGGTCGTTGGTGGCGGTATATCTGGTTTGAGCACCGTGGATCATTTGAGCGAAGAGCTTTCCGCCGAAATCAAAAAAAATCAAGTGGATGTAAAATTGTATTCCGACTCATCCCGCTTGGGCGGGCGAATTTGGTCGGAAACTGTGGTGATCAATGGCGATCCCTTGGTAATCAATCGTGGCGCTGAGCTCATTGACTCCGATCACCACGGAGTTTTGGGTTTAGTAAAAAAAGTTGGCGCTTCGTTACTCGATCGCCGGGCGGGGGAAAAGCTCCGCACCGGTGAATTTTTCTACCAAGGCGAACCGTATAGTCAGGAAGACACTGTAAAGAGATTACTAGCCAATCCCGAGCCGCTCAAAAGAATTGCGCTCGATCAAGAAAAAATTCGCTTAGAACGGGAGACGCGCCTTGCTCCCGGAGAAGTGATGACTCCGACAGAAAGAGAATTAGATCGTTTATCCTTTGCGGAATACCTAAAAAAGATGGGTGTGGACGATTTTCAGCGAGAATATTTAGAAGTAACCATGAGTGAGGCCGGAGTTCCCGCAAAGAAGCTCAGTGCAATTTCTTTGTTCGATCACTATGAATTTGATCCAAGCGGAAAAGCGGCTCCAGCATTTCTCTACGATAATGACGAAGTCTTTCGAGTAAAGGGAGGCACGCAAAAGTTGACCGACGGTCTCGTTAATTTACATAAAGAGAATATCGAAACGGGAAACAAACTGGTAGCCGTCGAGAGTTCTGGCAATAAAACTTATCGTCTAACTTTCGCCACCAAAGACGGCAATCGGGTGGTGACAGCGGACCATGTAGTCCTATCTATGCCTTTCCATGAACTGGCGAAAGTAAAAGTAGACGTTCCTGGTTATCCCGCCGCCGCGAAGGCTGCCGCCGAAGGCACCCTCTATGGCAAACACACCAAATTGATTCTGCATTTTGATGAACGCGTGTGGAACACCAAATTTCGACACAATGGTGAGGCAATTGCAGAGGAATTTCAACTTTGGGATAGTTCCTTGGGTCAACCGGGCAAAGCGGGGCATCTCACCTTCTTTTTTGGCGAAAAAGGACCGGGAGAGTTTCAGGAAGAGGTAGAAGTAAAAAAGGCCTTAGCGCGACTAGAAAAGCTTTTCCCAGGAATTTCTAAACATTATGTGAAAAGTGACGTACAGAGCTGGCAGCAATCCTATGCGGGTGGCCCCGGAGTAGGGGAGCGCTCAAAGGTGAAAAATAGTTTTTCGAGGCTAGTTGGCAATCTTTATGTTTCCCATGAGGGCGTAGATCCGGTAAACGTGGGGTATATGGAAGGGGCGGTGCAATCCGGGAAGAGAGCCGCTGATCAAATTGTGCGTGAAATTCAAATAGAAAATTCTGCTTCCTTAGTGGAGAAAGCCAAGTCGCTGGCCAAGGGCGGTGTGCTTTCGCGTGAGGCCGTTTTAAAAATTCGCGAAGACGCTTTGGAGTTAACGGATGTGAGTGGCCGGGTGACGCCGGCATTACAAGAGCAACTCACCAAGATTGAAACCACCTTATCTTTTTCGCCCGACGCCAAGGTAAGTTTTCAAACGTTGGTGGCCGATGTGGGCGGAAAACTAAAAGCGCCCATTCAAATTGCCGAACGTTCGATTCCCTACTGGTTGAAAGATCCGGGCCCCTTAGATCATTTCAAATCTTCTAAGGTATTGCCCAAGACTGTGGACTATTTGGTGGTGGGCGCAGGGTTGACGGGAACTTCGGTGGCCAAAAATTTAACGCCGGAAGTGGCGGATGGGAAGAGTGTGGTCGTTTTGGAAAAAGGCCCGCGCCCAGCGTTCGGCGCCAGTGGGCGCAATGGTGGAAACATTGAAATGTTGAAGGAAAGCTTCCTGGAAGATTATCGAGGCTTTGTGGAAGTGCAGAAAGACTTTCTTCGGGCTCGATTTCCTAATTTGAACGAACAAGAAGTGACTTATCAGGCGGAACGTCAATCGCGATATCTTATGGAATTTTTCAAAGAAAACGTGCGAGAAATTACGGACACGGTGAAAGATTTAAAAGTATCCGCTGATGTTTCCATGACCGGGTGGTTGAGAATTGCGGAAACGGCGGAAGAGGCGAAAGGTTTACAAGAAGAAACGGACTTTGCCAAAAAACTAGGATTAGAGTTCGAAATTTGGTCGCCGCAAAAAATTAAAGAAGTAACGGGCATTGAAAGCAAATTTCCCGGTCGTTATATCCGCGAAAGTGGAAACTACCATCCCTTTAAATTTGTGAATGGGGTATTGCAAGATTCGATCAAGAAGGGCGTGAAGCTCTATACGGAAACTGGCGTGACAGCAATGGAGCGACAGGCTGATGGCAGTTATTTAGTGAAGACCGACGGGGGAGAAATTCGGGCGAAAAAAGTGGTTCTTGCCACCAACGGCTATATGCGCGAGTTGTTTCCGGAACTAACGTTTTTAGAGCCGCGTGTTTCGATGATTTCCAATTACGCCCATGTGCCTAATCGCTTTCAAGGAATGACGGTAACGCGAAATAAGGGCGATTGGTATGCCAACTTTCCGAAACAAGATCAATATGTGGATCCAAAGGGCGAAAATCGCGGCACGCTCAAAGTGGGTGGTGATGTGGATAGGCCCTATGACCCGGCAATAGTTTGGGATCCGCCGAAATCCGAAGATTCTTTCCGTTTGGTAAATCGTCTGACCAACGACGCCATTCCGGAGACGGCGGGCCAACCGCCGGTGCGAACTTGGTCGGGCACCATGATGTTCACGGAAGATCGCGCACCCGTGATTTCCTTCTTTCAGCGTGGAGCGGAGGAAGACAAAAATTTGATCATCGCTATGGCTTGTAATGGTTATGGCGGCAGTCAGTGCGCCTATGCCGGGAAGGCGGCGGCGGAAATGGCGAAGACGGGGAAGACTCCGGCGGCATTGCCGGAAGATCTCTTTTCGATGAAACGATTCTTAACGGATCAGCCGCTCTTCCCTGTGAAGGGTGATGGATGCGGCAAGGCTTTTCGTTTATTGGAAGCAAAGAAGTAGATTTCTATGTAATCATTGAGCCTGCGTCTTTCGCCCGAATAGTTTTTACCAAAAATACTGCGTGGGTTCGATGTGTAGACGTTTTTCAGGGATTTCAAATTGAATCGCTCGCAAATCATACACCCAGAGACTAGTGGAGTTACCTTCTTTTTGTAACTTTCCATTTGCCTCGAGGAAGCAATTTTCTAAGAAAACGGCTTTTACTCTTTCCCAAATATCGGGGGCGATGGCCATATCGAGAAAACCCGTTTCATCTTCTAAGGTGCTAAAAGTCATGCCTTTGGCAGTGGGGGGCTTCTGGCGCACGAGAATTAATCCAGCAATGGATAGCACCTTGCCATTAGGAAGTTTTTTCGCGGCTGCCGTGGTGAGTTTGGGAATGGAAAGCATTTTTCTCAAGGCGCTCATCGGATGGCCTGAAGTGGAAAGGTGAAAGGAAGCGTATTCCTCGCGAATCTGGGCAAATTCCGAGAGCGCAGAAAATTTTGCTTCCGATGGCGGTGGCGTGCGCGGTAGATCGAGAAAAAGATCGCCTTGCACCATTTCTTTTTTGCGGTGGAATTCCAAAATCTGCCAGAGGGCTTCTCGGGGCGAAAAGCCAAAATGTTGAAAGGTGCCGCCCATGGCGAGGCGGATAAGCGCATCTTTGCGTAAATAGGTACGGCGGAGAAAATCTTCTAGATTGCGAAAGGGCTGTGCACTCACTAGTTGTGCTGCTTGTTCGCGATGAATTCCATGCACCACCCGCCAGCCCAGTTGCAGTTTTCCCTGCACCACTTGGCTGTCCCAAAGGGA
Source organism: uncultured Bdellovibrionales bacterium (assembly GCA_964478795.1). Classification (GTDB taxonomy): domain Bacteria; phylum Bdellovibrionota; class UBA1018; order CAIPTA01; family CAIPTA01; genus JAKFYM01. The sequence continues at coordinate 23,509 of CAYZLH010000002.1, forward strand.
ATGATTGGGGTGCACCGGCAACACTTCCACGCCATGGAGTTTGGCATCATCGATCAAGGAGTGAGGAGCATAAAAACCCATGGGCTGAGAGTTCAGTAAACCGCAGGTGAAGGCGGCGGGGTAGTGGCATTTTAAATAGCAGGAAATATAGGCGATCAAGGCAAAACTCGCCGCATGACTT
>CAYZLH010000003.1:0-18381 GCA_964478795.1 uncultured Bdellovibrionales bacterium
CTAACGCATGTAAGTTAAAGGTCAGCGTCTTGAAAAATCCTTGTCCGTCACGGGAATCGCTTCTCGTCACATCTTTAAAGCTCGGAGTGTAGCGAATCCAATACTTCAATGGGTCTTGTCGATCTTTTTCGATTACCGCGCCCCGAGGCAAATCATTGGAATACACGCGTACTTCGGATTCCACCAAATCTTCACTTGCCAATAGGAATGACTGAGCAAAACTCGCGCCTTCCGTTAGTTGATTGTTCTCGGTGGTCCAAACCAAAAGCGGACGTTTCACGTCACGTACCAAAATCGATGCATCGCGAGTCACCACCGAAGTAGGATCTTCACTACCATAAAGCACGATGCGAATCGGATAGACCATGGAATCTTCTTCCGGTTTTTGTGGGTTATTTCCGGCGGTGAACGGTGGTGTCCAACGAATGCGATTGGTGGCTGGATCTAACTCCGCACCTGCTGGTAATCCTTCAATGGAGAGTACTGGCTCTCCTTTCGGAACCGTCGCGAAAAATTCGTAAATTCCTTCTTGCCCTTCCGTGAACTCCATCACCGAAGGAAACGTTAAGCCAATGGCCGGAAACGTTTGCGGCTTCTTCGTGGAATCAATGTCCGAAAAGGTGGCCTCAGGAAATGGATTATTTCCGCAGGAAACCAAAAATAATCCAAGCAACAAACCTAATCTTTTCATGTCCTACTCCTTTACGATTGCACCGGCTTCAACAGAAACGGATAATTCACGCGCACCTTCACGCCACCCACAGGCTTGGGAAACTGCCATCCACCCATTTTTCGGAGGATACAATCTTCCACACCTTTATTGCCCAATGAGGAATTAGTAACTTGCGACGATTCCACATTGCCCGCCGCCCCGATATCAAATCGAGTGGTTACTAAACCCACCAAGCCAGGATTTTTGCTCAAGCCATCTTCGTAACAAGCGCGAATCTGGTTGAGGTATTTGGCGATGGTGGCTTGAATCACCGCTTGGGACAATCCGCCTTCCACCACTAGATCCTTGGAAAGCGCCACCGTAGAAATTCGGCCGCCGGTGCCACCAGCCACTGCCACATCACCATAACCGCCTTGGCCTCCGCCACGACCTTTGGTGCCGATGCCGCCGAGTCCGGCCACACCCGTATTCCCCACTGTAGTTTTGCGTAATCCTTCACCCAAACCCGTGAGGAACTCACCACCACTACCTTCTTTGCCGCCAGCTCCAGCGCCAGGGCTGGCATCTTTTAATTCAATAGGGCGACCACCGGCCGCTTTGCTTAACTCTTTTTTCCCGAGCAACTCTAAGAAGCCCACTTCTTTACGAATCACATTTTGGGTCTGGGTCTTGGTGGATTTTTGTTCCACAGGGCTACGAATGTTGCGCACGGAATCCGACATGGGCACCACCACGGATTTTGGCGGCTGCACCACTTTGATCACTACCGGCTCTTCTTTTACCGGCTCCGGTGCGACCACTTCCCCGCGGGGAAAAAAGAAAACCGTGGCCAAAATCGCCAACAAGGCTGCCGCTATCCAAATGGTTTTTTGGCTATCCTTGCGGGTATTGGGAAATTCCAAAATTTTGGCGGACTCGGAGGAGAGATAAAACTCGCCTTTCTCACTTTCCAATATCCATCCGGTATCGCCCCCAGGGCGCACGCGGCAGCCTTCGATCTGTTGCACAGCAAATCCACCAGTACGAGGCTGCAGGGCAAACTTCATCAACCAATCGGCTGATTCCCCTTTGAGTCCATGCCGCATTCGATTTTGCAATCGCTTGCGCGCTCCGGCTTCGGTGATCCAACCGAATCGGCGATGGAAGCCATAAACAACTTCCTCCGACAAATCGGGCAACATTCTCAACAACTGACCATTGGAATTACTGATGGCAATCACTGCGATTTTTCTCCATAGTCTCTAGCTACGCGATCCAAAAAGTTTTTGCGCATTCGCAACAAGCCGTCGCCACCCTTTTTTACGGTACCCGTCACCACGGTTACGCTGGGCTTTTGCAGTTGGCCTTCGATGAGTAACTTTTCAAAATTGATATCGTCCGACTGTTTGTAACGAATCTTGGGCGCCTTTTGCGCTTCTTCCGTGGTGGTCGGAACCGCGGTGGTCACTGGAGAGACTGTAGCGTCCGTGGCCGCCCAGGCCGACACTGCTAAAAAGCTCATTAGAAGATATTTCATAAACTTCCCTCCTTCTCTACACTGCGAATACGTCCTTCAAAATACGAACTCAATCGCGACTGTTGGCGATCCTGAAAGAAATCTCGCAAGCCGGTGAGCGCACTCTTGGCGGCGGGATTTTGGTGCAACGATTGAAAGTGATTCGCCACGGTGGCGCGCTCCCAATTGGGCGCTCCAATTGAACTGGGGCGGGATTTTGTGAAGGCAAGAATGCCCGTTTTGCCAGTGCGATCCAGTAGCGCGGAAAATTCCGCCTTTTGCTCGGCCGACGACAACTTTTCGATTTGCGCCTTCGCTAAATTTGCATAATTCGTGGCCCGTTCCAAAAATGGCTTGGCCATCTCTTCCAGCGAAGCCATGATTTGCTGTTTGGTTTCATCATCGAGATCCGCCGGAACCGGAGCCCCACGAATTTCTTGCACAAGATCTTGGAACATCGAATGCAAGCGCACAAGCAAGGAAGCCCGAGTCTCCAAGGAGGCGCCCTCTAAGTACGGAGTAATATAGGCTTCAGCAGCATTTAAGCTGGCCAAACGCTTTTGAAAATTCTGTTTGCTATTCTTACCATAGAACTGAATTCCGCGTTGTTTGCTATCCCGCTCAAACAACTCTTTTTCGATGGCGAACGCCCAGAGTGGTCCCACTTCTGTTTTGCTAGCCAACAAGATTTTCTGGGTTTCAGCATTCCCTTTACCAGCCATTTCCAGGGCATGCGCCACTCTTGGCCTCATCGTCTCGCTCCAGCGAACACTCAACAAGGAGGGCTGGAGCAATTGGGAATCCAGAAGGGTTTGAAACAACAATCCCTCTTCGATATCGATGGGGCGTTTTTTATAACGGTTAGCGAGCGCATTTAACCAGCGATCGCGATCGGCAAAGTTGCCATCCAATTCATAGAGCAGGGCGATTTTAATGGCATCCGCACCGGTCCAGGCATCTTTGCTCAATGGTTTCTCTTTTTCTTGTAACTCAGCAGCCTTAGCAAAGTGAGCAGTAGCTTCTAACTCTTGGGCCAATTCTTGTTTCGCCCCTTGTTTTTCTAAGATTTGAATCAAGGCGGCTTTGTCGCCCAATTGAATCGCCAAGGTGCGAGCGTTATTACAAGACTGCGGCACGAGCTTGCTGGCGAGACAAAAACCGCTAAACGTCTGCAGCGCAGAATTTTGTTGGCCAGCTAGTACCGCTGATTCAAACTTGGCTTGATCCACTACTTCCTGCATTTGTTTCAAGTCAGCGCTCAGGCTAACATCCTTGCTAATTTGCGGATCCTTCAACCAGCGTTCTGCTTGCTGAATCAAGTCGCCATAGGCTTTCTTCTGATTATAAACGTCGAGGGCCAGATTTTGACTCAACAACGAATATTTGTCCATTTTCTGCCCAGCTTGAGGAGCGGCCAACTTTTGGAACAATTGCAAGCCGCCATCCAAATCTTTCGTTTCATATAAGGATTTGGCCAACACATACTGGGCTTCGCGCTTTTTGTCGGCGTTGGTATACAAAGATTCTAATTTGCGCATTTCTGTCTGTAAGATGTCGTGGTTCTTCTTTTCCTGGGCGAGTGAGGCGCGCAATTCACGGAAACGAATCACCTGCTCAGTAGTTAATGACATTTTGGGATTTTCTAGCCACTGGGCCGTTTGCGCCAGTTTACGATCCGCTTCGGACTCCGCGGCCAACCAACTCTCCATCACGCGAAAACTTTCCGAGGTTTTTGGATACAGCGCCAAATACAACATGGCCGTGCGCTGAAATTCCGCAGCATATTCCTTCTGCGTATCGCGTTCGCCATCCAACTGGATCACCATGCGGAGTAGGAGTTTTTCGCCGTTGGCGTCGGTGGTAGATCCTTGCTCTACGCTACGTTCCGCCGCTTGCAGCATACCCCGAAAGGAATCCCAGGAACGAATGGCATAATATTCTTCCATCAGTCGCAATTCATTGCTGAGGTTCGGCGCACGATCTTCCACGAGGCGGAGAGCGGCCAGGGCGGCGGCTTTGTTGCCAGCGGACGTAAAGTTATCGGCTAACTGTTGAATTAAGTTTGGACGGCCAATTTTTTGCGCCAAGGTATCTACTGCAGTAAGCGCCTCTTGACCGTTACCAGCTTTGGCCGACCAAAAAACTAAATAATCACGCAAAACCTCTTCCTGAATACTGCCATTGGAATCCCAGAGAGATTTTTGGATTTCGGCGATGGCTTCGTCCATTTTATTTTGCGACTTCAGCAACCAGGAAAGGCGGTAACGAATGAAGGAGCAAACATCGTGGGCCTGGCAATGTTGCAAAGCCGCGCGATAGTGAGTTTCAGCATCTTTGGTCGAACCCTGCTCCTCGGCAGTTTGGGCGAGACGCAACAACGCTTCCGCACGAATCTTGGGCTGCAGTTGCTGTTGAGCTAACTTTTGCCAAAATGGCATTGCCTCTTTTTGGCGACCCAAGCCTCCTAGTAGCTGGGCCATCTGAAATTCAATTTTTGTGCGCAAATCGTCACTGGTCTTTGGATTTAGACTTTCGCGATAGAGCTCCAATGATCGCAAGCGATGTGTGGCCGCGTCTTTCGCTAGTTTGCTCACTAATGCTTGATCTTGACTGAGATCGGACTGCTTCGTTTTTTCCACTGCCTCATAGAAATGCATATCGGCAATTCTCAGCGTAAGCTCGCCCCGACCTTCATCATTTACCGCCAAACTGGAACGCAACTTTTCCAATTGACCGATCATTCGATCATCGGCCTGCGCCACAAATCCATAGGCTGCTAAAACTACGACCGCCAATTTTGTGAGATTTTTAGTGCGCATTTTCCCCCGTCACGGCTAGCAAAATTTCGCCAAAGTGTTCGGCAGAAATAATGTTAATGAACTGTGAAACGGTGGTGCTAGGGATCGATCGGTCCGCCTGAAAGTTAATCTTTCCAGCAAACGTCTTATCTACTGTGGTATCAATAATTTTTTTGCGGACTTCAGCCAGGCGATCCGCCAAAATTCGCGGAGTCTTTAGTACCTCTTCCATAGTTCCGACCAATTTTTGGTCGAGAAACACGGAATTTTCGGCCAAGGCTAACACTGGAGCATCCTTAATTTCTGCGCCAGTCACTGCCGATGGCAGCTGCAAACCTTTGGCCAAAATCAATTCCGGTGAAGCCGAAAAACTTTGCAGCAAGAAAATTACCAAAACGGCAAACATATCCACCATCGCCGTCAGCGTGAGGGTCACCAATAAGCTCTTTTTGGCTTTGCTTTTTTGGTGGGCACGGGCCACTAGGTGCTGCTGAAAGCTTCCTGGTCTTAGGTTCTGACTACCAATCATTTCTACATCCCCACGCTAGACGGGGCGATTCCCAGCGAAGAAATCTTCTTCTTCCGCAGTAAATCCATCACCGCCACCATATCTCCATGTGCAATTTCTTTATGAGGGTTCAAGATAGCCGAGGCGGGTATGCCGCGCTTTTCCACTAACTCGCCCACTTTATTTTCCATCGCCGTGCGCATACCTTCCGGTGTTTCCCCTTGAACCACCAGCGGACGCTCCGATTTACCATTCTGCTTCACGAGAATTTGCGCGGATTTTGCTCCAGCAAACTTCACTTCTAGCTCATAAGAGTTTGGCGGCGAATTGGCGGAGGTGCCGAAGGTCTGTTTCACCTCAAGTGAACCCAACTGCACCCACACCGCCGTCATTAAAAGGAAGCAAATACATACGGAAAGCAAATCAATAAAGGGAACGAGGTTCACCTCAGCATTTAAGCTCTTTTTCCCAGACGATCCAAATTCCGGTCCGCCACCAGCCATGAGTTACACCCGCACTTCGTTAGTTTTCGACGATCGATTGCTGCGAACTTCTCTCTCAGCGCGAGGAGCAGTCGTATTACTTTCCGTCAAAAAGAGTAAGTCGTGATAAATTTCCGTGGTTTGAGCTACCAATCCTTTAATGAGCTGATCGGCACGGTTTTGCAAAACAGCGAAAAACACCAGCGCTGGGATTGCCACTAACAATCCGAACGCCGTACAGTTCAACGCGTGGGAAATCCCTTTACTAAGGAGTGATGCTCGCTCGGCTGGATTGGCATCGGCCACCCCGGCGAAGGCCACGATCATTCCACCGATGGTTCCTAAGAGACCCACCAAGGTAGCTACGTTACCAAACATCGCCAAGAATCCGGTGCGCTGGTCAATGACGGCAATCTCCGTGCTGAGTTGCTCATCCATTCTTGCTTGTAACTCTTCGTCACCTACGGCATCGGCGCGCAGGCGGAATCCAATTTCAGCAACGCGAGCGGCGGGATTTTCTTTCGCCTGTTGCTTAGCGAAGCGCTCACCAGCGGCTAAATCATTATTCTGAATGCAATCCAAGAGGTTCTTGCGAAAATCAGGAGAAACAGGCTTCGTTTGCACGTAAAGCTTTAAAAAACGCTCCGTGATGAAGGCCAAAGTTAAAATGGCGAACGCCAGGATGAAGTACATAAAGATTCCACCCTGCTCAAATGCTCTTGCTATAAACATTATTGACTCCTCTTGTTTTAGTACTCACTGATTATTGTAAACAGCCCTGTCTGCAGAAAGCAAAAGAGAATCTTCATCAAAAAACAATTATTTACTGACATTTATAATGCATTGCGCATCGACGACGTCGAATTTTCGCCGCTAAAGTAATCTTATTGGGACTAATTTTCGAAACCAACCCATGAGGTTTCTATGCGCACACTTTTATCTTTTTTGTTTCTCTTCTCACTTGCAAACGCGGCCTTGGCCAATGAATTGAAGGTCACGATGGTGGATTACGGCACTCCCACTGATCCTGCCGTTGATCCAATTCTGCCCGGACAAGCTGGCGAAATTTTTCTCACCTTTCAAAACCCCACCAACGTCGCTTACCGCGATGTGGAACTTGCTCCATATATAGGAGATTGCGTGGACTCCTTCGCCTCGAATACTTTGCGAATCCCGGAGATCCCCGCCAACTCTACTTTACGCTGGAACGAACCGTTGCAAGTGAAGTTGAGTCCTTATTGCGCGCGCGAGGCGTTGGGTGGCTTTTTATTATTAGGTGAACACACTGCCGTCGATGGGAAAAAGCAGCGAATCTGGGCGGAAGTTAAATTTTTCGTAGCGCCTTTTCCAGAAGTAAATTTCGTCGGCGATAACTTAAATTTGACGATCCCCGATCAGCAAGCCGTAACCTATGAATTCGATGTTCGCTCCAGCATGACCATTCGCCAGGTTGGTGTAAGCGTAGTGCTTCAGCACACCTCCCATCGTGATATCGTCGTCTATCTGCAGCACCCATCGGGAAAGCGAATTACGCTTTTTAATAAATTCGCAGGTAACGGCGTTCTTAATTTGCAATTAGGCATGGGCGGAACTCCACTCAACGACTTGCAACAGCTCGTGGGATTAAGTGCCACGGGCAAATGGAAGCTCATCGTTTCTGATGAAGCTCGCGTCGACACCGGAACTCTCACGAAAGTTGAGTTACGCCTAAAATAAGTCCCGCCTCGCTCCTTGCATTTGCTTGCTCGCTGACAGTTTGGCAGCCCTCTTAGATTTTTTGTCTTTTTGTCAGGCAAATTTTATAAATCACGCCACCGTGTAAATATTTTTCTTCAACCGTTTCTAGTAGTTCCGTCGACGGCGTTTCCAAGATACCATAAATCCTGTGGCAAAGCATTTGCAGCAAGGATGCATTGAGTAGGCAAGGATGCAGAAACTAAAGTTGGCCATTCAACAATTTGTTCAGAAGCTCAAAGAAATGAGCCAGGATCTGATGGGGAAAGTGTCGGAGCGACGCCCGCGCGGAATCATGGCCCTGCCTGGGCAGACGATGAGCTATCGGTTCGGCTCTTTGAAAATCCCCGTCATTGATTGGGAAAAGCTCTATCGCCACTCATTTTTATACAACTCCATCGCCATCGTGATCGCCGCTTATTTTGCTGCCGATTTTACAATGCTCGCGTTACAGCCCTTGTTTCCTACTCCCCCTCCCCCACGGGCGCGCACATTTCAAACGCGAGAAGAAAATACCATTCGTCGTTACGATCTGATTTTAACGAGAAATCTTTTCAACGAGCGCGGATTAATTCCCAATGCTGACGTGGGTGATGGAATGGACGGTCCACCGGTGCGCACCAGTTTACCACTTTCGCTCTTGGGCGTAATTGTGGTGAGTGATTCGCGCAAGAGCGTAGCGAGCGTGGACGACAAAGGAGCCAATCAGGTGTGGGCTGTTCGTCCAGGTGAAGCCATGGGCCCCAACATTCAGGTTTTAGCCGTTGAAGTGGATCGCATGGTTTTTTTAAATAAGAACGAAAGACGAAAAGAATTTGTGGAACTACCAAAGGATTTGATCGTATTGCGGGCCAGTGCCGCCAAGCCCGGAGGTGCCGCGGGAATCCAACGTGATGGTAACCGCTTCCAAATCGATCGCGCGGAAGTGGATAAGGTAATGGCCGATTTTAACAATGTGCTCACCCAGGCTCGTTGCGTGCCAAATTTTGAAGGTGGCCGACCCTCCGGATATCGCTGCTTTCAGATTGAGCCGGGCAGTATTTATGACAAATTAGGAATGAAAGATAACGATGTGATTTGTGGAATCAATGGGCAGGCGGTGAACGATCCAGCCACGGCATTTAATATGCTCAATACCCTGAAGACACAAAGAAACATAGAGTTGTGCATCAACCGGGGCGGCCAGGTGATGAACATGCAGTACGACATTAATTAGGGAGTGCGAATGAACAAAAAAATTCTAGCCATCTTGTTGTTGGCCAGCCAAGCGGCGGTAGCCGATGATCCGCCCCCCTTGCCGCCCAATCCCTTTTCGAATTTGCCCCCAAATTCTGATGGATCCGTGAGCCCCTTTGAAGAAGATTTTGACGATGGCGAATTTGAAGAAGATCCGTTTAATACTCCGTCTTCGGCGGGCGCCTCACGCCCTGGACTGAACAATTCCTCCCCTCCCCGTCCCACGGGCGCTGCCACCCGTCCGGGAATTGGCAGTGCTCCTGGCGGAATGAATGCCAGCACCCCAACAGCTACCCGCCTAGAGCCCGCCAATGCGAAAGATGTGGTGGAAAATTTTGATTATCCCGACGCCGAAATTCTCGACGTGGCGAAAGCCATCGCCAAACTCACCGGTAAAAACTTTATTTATAATCCGCAGGACATTAAGGGCCGAATTTCTGTGGTTTCCCAAACCCCCATCACCGTGGGCGATGCCTGGAATGCTTTTTTGACAGCGTTAAACATGCGTGGTTTTGCACTTGTTCCTTCGGGAAAATATTTGCGGATTGAACGAATCGCCAACGCCAAAGAAAAACAAACGCCAATTTACGCCGATCGCAAACCGCCAAATAACGATGAGTTTATCACGCGCGTAATTCCCTTACGCTATATCGACGCCACGGAATTCGAACAAGCGTTTCGTTTGTGGATGCCTCGCGAGGCGCGCATTCAGCCTTACGCACAAACCAACACAATTATCATTACCGATACTGCTGCACACATTAATCGCATGGTGGAGTTGATCAATCTCCTCGATGTGGCCGGTTATCAAGAATCGCTGGCCGTGGTGCCCATTCGCAATGCGGCCGCCAAAGATATCGCACGCTTGATTGAACAGATTTTGAATGATCGTACTACCGGCGCTACCACCACATCTTTTGGCGGCGCTCCCCGCCCCCAGGCCGCTTACAATACCAGTGGCCGGGCCAGTACCGGTCGCCGCGGTCGTAGCGGAGGATCTTCCATCAGTAAAATTATTGCCGATGATCGTACTAACTCGCTCATCGTAAAAGCCAATGCCGCGGGTCTCACCGAGATTCGCTCGCTGGTGCGTCGTCTCGACCAAAAAGTGGCAGTATCCGAGGGCTCCGGCCGAATTCATGTGATTCAGCTGCAGTTTGCCGAGGCTGAAACCATGGCTAAAACACTGCAAGCCATTACAGGTAGCACCACGAGCCGATCTAGCAATAATCGAGCGTTTCCAACCTTGGGTGACTCTCCAGCGGTCTTCCAAAGCGAAATTAAAGTTTCCGCTGATAAGGCCACGCAATCTCTCGTTGTGACAGCAAGTCCCCAAGATTTTGCCACCTTGAAAAAAGTGGTGGAAACCTTGGATCTTCCGCGAGATCAGGTGTTTATCGAAGCTTTGATTATGGAAATGCGCATTTCCCAAAACGATGCCTTCGGTACCTCCTTCGTGAGTGCCCCGAACGGCATTCAACTCCCCTCAGCCTCCAATGCGCTCACCGGTTTGCTGCAAGGAAATCCGCTAGACGCTGGCGGTTTTGCGTTAGGATTTAAGTCAGGCCGTTCACGCGAATTAAAAGTGGGAGAAACTTCTTACAACGTTAATTCGCTCAACGGTTTGGTGGAATTGATTCAGAAAAATACGGATGCCAACGTGGTGGCTACGCCCAAAATCATCGCTCTCGACAATGAAGAGGCGATCTTTGAAATTTCCGATGAGATCATGACGGAAAGCGTGACCACAGCGGCCAACGGCAGCCAGACCAAGAGTTTTACACCAAATAAAGCGCAAACACTTTTGAAGGTTACCCCGCAAATTAACAAGGCTTCGAACTACGTAAAACTTAACTTAGAGCAAAAGTTAGAAAACTTTGACGGCACCAACGTACCAAAAGATCTGCAAGGGATTACTAAAGGGAAAAATATTCGCTCCACCTCTACGAAAGTAGTCGTGCAAAACGAAGATACTGTGGTGCTTTCCGGTTTGATTCGGGATGAAGTGACCGAAACCGTACAAAAGGTACCACTGCTTGGCGACATTCCGATCTTAGGCTGGTTGTTTAAAAATACTTCCACGTCTAAAGCGAAAACTAACTTGCTGGTATTTATTACTCCGCGAATCATCAAGCAGTATGATGCAATTCGTAAAGTGCTGAATCACAATCTTGATGAGCGAGAAGAGTTCGTCAGAGAGTCCGTAGGTAGCCGTGATCCATTCGCGCGCAAGTTGCATAATTTGAAAAAAGGTCTGCCGGATCTCACCGTGATTGAACCCTTGCCGCAAAAACGCCCGCAAGAATCGAGCTCCTTTAATATGCCATCGGCTCCCGATCGCGAATATCAAGACGAGTATTACGATCCCAACTTCTACTATCCGCCGGAAGCAGTGCCCCTTCCGCCCATGGATGTGCCCCCTCCGGAATTTAATGATGGTAGCAATTTACCGGCTCCGCCCGCGGTGCCCCAAGATGGATATATGGAGTAAGTTGTGGTTGCGTCGACACGCTTAGGCGATCTACTCCTGAAATATACTTCGCTCACCAAAGAGCAGTTGCAGGAGTGCGTGCAAGTTCAGGAGGAAGAAGGCGGACGCCTAGGCGATATCTTATTGCGGAAAAAATATGTGTTACCCCATGAAATCATGCGGGCACTCTGCGCCCAAATCGATCTGCCCTATGTGGAAGATCTAAAAGCCAATGAGATTGATCCCAAGTTGGTGGATAAAATTCCCATCAACTACGCCCGTACTCGCGAAGTTCTGCCCATCGAGCGCACGGATACGCATCTTACCATCGCCATGAGCGATCCCTTTAATCTCGAAAGCATTGAAGACATTCGCGTGCTCTTCAATTGTCCCAATATTCGCACCGTGGTTTCTTCCTCTAGCCGTCTGCAAGACGCCATCAACCGGGTGTACGAACGCAACACCTCCAACATGATTCAAGACATTGAAAATGAAGATGAGGACAATTACGATCTCGAGGGTCCCATCGATATCTTGGACGCTACAGAAGATGAAGCGCCGGTGATTCGTTTTGTGAACTCGGTAATCTTCCGCGCGGTGAAGGAAAAGGCGTCGGATATTCATATCGAGCCTTATGATAAAGAAGTGGCCATTCGCTTTCGCGTAGACGGCATTATGCACGATATCCTCCATCAGCCGAAAAAAGTGCATGCGGCAGTTTCTTCCCGCATTAAGGTAATGGGCAACCTCGATATCGCGGAAAAACGCAAACCTCAAGACGGCAGAATCTTTAGAAAAGTGGCGGGCAAAGAAATCGATATCCGTCTTTCCACTATTCCTACTCAGTTTGGCGAGCGCATCGTGATGCGTATTTTGGAAAAAGGCGGCGAATTGCTTTCGCTCGAACGTTTGGGCTTCGAAGGCGAAACCTTGGAGCAAATTAGCAAACTCATTCAGCGGGAGAATGGCATCATTCTGATCACGGGACCCACGGGTTCGGGTAAGTCTACTACAATGGCCGCTTGTCTTTCGCGCATCAATACCAAAGACATCAATATTCTCACGGCCGAAGACCCCATCGAGTATCAGTTAAATGGTGTGGGTCAAGTGCAGGTGAACCCTAAAATTGATCTCACCTTTGCCGCCGCCCTTCGCCACTTTCTCCGGCAAGATCCCGATGTAATCATGGTGGGTGAGGTGCGCGATTCCGAAACCGCGGAGCTGGCCATTACCGCCGCCCTCACCGGTCACTTAGTGTTTTCCTCCCTGCACACCAACGAAGCCGCCGGCGCTTTCCCCCGCTTGATCGATATGGGAATTGAGCCCTTCTTGGTGGCGAGCTCCATGAATGCCGTCTTAGCTCAACGCTTGGTACGCCGAGTGTGCCTCAAGTGTCGGGAGAGCTATGAGGCGAGTCCCTTGGAATTACAAGAGCTTGGTGTGAAAAATGTAAAGGGACCCATTACTTTATATCGCGCAGTAGGCTGCACCTCCTGTTCGCAAACGGGATATTCCGGGCGAATCAATGTGCATGAATTGCTGGTGGTGGATGATAGCATCCGCTCCTTAGTGATGAAAAACGTGGATTCCGCCACCATCCGCAAAGCCGCTCAAGATGCCGGCATGCTCACCATGCGCGAAGATGGTGCGCGCAAAGTACTGGCCGGAGTGACCACGGTGCAAGAGCTTAGTCGCACGTTGCACTCCAATGAGGAATAGTCATGCCCATCTTTGAATATTCCGGCACAGATCGATTAGGCAATCCGGTAAGAAATTCGGTGGATGCTGATTCGTTAAAATCCGCCAAACAAAAGGTGAAGAAAAATGGCGTGGTCTTGCTGGCTATTCAGGAAAAGTCGCAGCAAAAAAGCCGACTTTCTCAGCTCTTCCCAACTCTCTCGGGAGCCGGATCCGTAAATCTTACCACTTTGGCCGTTTCCACTCGCCAGTTTGCCTCATTGATCAAAGCCAATATTCCCTTGGTGGAGGCCTTAGCGGCACTCATCGACCAAACGGAAAGCATCAAGTTACGGTCGGTATTGGCCGATGTGCGCCAGCAAGTAAACGAAGGTAGTTCGCTTCGCGATGCGTTAGCAAAACATCCCACGGTATTTGCCCCGATTTTTATCAATATGGTGGAGTCCGGGGAAGCGTCGGGAACCTTGCCGCTGGTTTTAGCGCGCTTGGCAGACTTTATGGAATCCCAAGTTCGCCTGCGCCAAAAAGTGACGTCGGCCATGACCTATCCGCTCTTGATGGCCACGGTGGGTGGCGGATTGATGCTGGTCATTTTTACGTTCGTAATTCCCAAGATTGCTAACATTTTTCAATCCATGAACAAAAAGATGCCGTGGTATACGGAAGCTCTCATGAACTTTAGTTTTTTCTTACGAAACTACTGGTGGCTGCTCTTGATCATCGGATTCCTCGTGGTCTATCTGGTGAAACGTTACTATTCCACTCCCGCTGGGATCATCAAGCGCGACCGCTTGTTTCTCAAATTGCCACTTTTTGGTCCCGTGGTGCGCATGGTGGCAGTCAGTCGTTTTGCTTCCACCATGGCCACTCTCCTCAACGGGGGCGTACCCCTCGTGACCGCCCTGGGAATTGTAAAAGCGGTGGTAAACAATGAAATCCTGGCCAAAGCCATCGCTGACGCCAAAGAAAATATCACTGAAGGGCAAAGTATTTCTGAGCCGCTAAAGCGCAGCGGGGAGTTTCCCAATATGTTAATTCACATGATTGCCATCGGCGAACGCACTGGGGAGCTTCCCCCCATGCTGGAAATGGTGGCCAAAAATTACGAAGAGCAAGTGAATGCTCGCGTAGAAAAAATGACTTCGCTCTTAGAGCCTTTGATGATCGTAGGGATGGGATTATCGGTAGGTGTAATTGTGATGGCCGTATTTGTACCCTTACTAGAACTTCAAAAACTGAATTAAAGGAGATAAGAAAAATGAAATTCACTCGTATCTTGAGAAACCAACGTGGTTTTTCGCTCATGGAAATCTTGATCGTAATCAGCTTGATCGCCGTGGCTGGTACCTTCGTAGTAAACCAACTGCTCTCGCGTTTAGACGAAGGTAACTACAGCGCCGCTAAGACGCAGATTGCCCAGATCAAAACCATGTTGGAAGATTATAAGCGCTACTGCTCGATCTATCCCACCACGGATCAAGGTCTAGAAGCGTTGGTGGCCAAACCCACTACGGCTCCAGATTGCGCCAACTACCCTGCTTCCGGATTCATTCAAGGCGGAAAACTTCCCGTGGACCCATGGGGAGCTCCCTATATGTATGAATCTCCCGACAATGGCAGAACCTACGTAATTACCAGCTACGGAAATGATAAGGCTGAAAATGGAGAAGGATTTGCCAAGGATATTAAGAGTAACGAAATCTAAGCGGACATCCCTCGCTGATTCCGCTGGATTTTCGCTCATCGAAATCCTCATCGTGATCGCGCTGGTAGCGCTGATCACGGCGGTGGGGATTCCTTCGATCAATAATGCCTTTCGAACCTCGAAGGAGAGTTTTGCCCGAAAAATGGCCATCACTCTCCGCGAAGCCCGGGATAGAGCCATGCTTACGGATAAGCTCGTGCGTCTCCGCATCGATTTAGACAATCAAGAATATTGGCTGGAAGAGGCCCCTTCCAATTATATGCTGCCCACCCAGCCGGAGCGCGGCCTCTCGGAGCGCGAGCGCGAAGAAAAAAAGAAAAAAGAAGAAGGCACGTTCCGTTTATTGAAGGAAATCACCAGTGCTAAGGTGAAATTGCCCACGGGTCTCTCGCTCGTGGAGGTAATCTCTCCCCGCGCCAAAATGCCGATGAAGGAGGGCATCGCCGATGTGTATTTTTACAATAACGGCAGCACCGATGGCGTGGCAATTCACTTAGAGGATGAAGATAAGGTCAAACAAAGCCTAAAACTTCACCCCGTCACTGGTCACAGCAAATTAGAATTAGGCTATGAGGAGGGCAAGCTGTGAGGAGGACGGGCGCTAAAGGATTTACGCTCTTAGAGGTCATGATCGCCATGGCCCTACTCTCCGGAATTCTATTTGTGGCCGTGATTTCGCAAAGCTCATCGCTTTCTTCCAGTTCGCGCAGCAAAAATATTCTCATGGCCACAAACCTCGCCCGCAATCTCATCAATGAGCAGGAACTAAAATACGAAGGCGTGAAATTTGATCAATTGCCAAAGGGAGAGAACGGAAAGTTTCCCGACCCCCACGGTGACTATCAATGGGAGATCAAATTCGAAGAGATAGATTTTTCTGTACTTACTTCAGTCTTGCTCAAGGCCGCCGAAGCAAATAACGAACAAACCGATACAAACTCGGAAACCGTGGCCAAACTTTTTCAAGACTATATGAAGAAGAGCGTTCGTAAAATGGTTGTCGTCGTCAAATATCCCGACTCCGGTTCTTTTTCGTCCCTGACCTTTACTCAACTTTTGGTGAACTATGATGCGGACTTTGCCGCGGGAATTTAAAAAAGTTGGCCAGCAGGCGGGATTGACCTTGATTGAGGTCTTAATCGCTATTGCCCTACTCTCGTTGATGAGTATTGCAATTTTTCAAATCACTACGAAGAGTTTTGATATTAACTTTCGCCTTGGCAAAGAATCCACCGACTACATCTCCGTGGTGCTGAGCTTGCAAACAGTAGAAGCCGATCTTTCCCAAATTTACTCGCCGGTATTTGAGCCCAGCCCACCAACGGCGAACGCGGCCACAAGTACGGAAATTCCCGAATTTTGGAGTCTACCAGCACGCGGCGATGGAATTCGCCGTTCCCGCCTAAAAGGCACCAAAGAGCGTTTGAGTTTTGTGACCAATGGCAACCGACGAGTGGAGGAAAATTCTACTCAGTCCGATTTTCTAAAAGTGAATTGGGAAATCGAAAGAAACTCGGCCGGCACTTATACCCTTTTTCGCTCTATTGATTGGGATGCCTTTGAAATACAGCGTGAACGCAAACCTAATCGCGTAGCCCTTTTGGAAAACCTCACGAGCGCCAGCTTTCGCTATTATCGTTTAGAAAATAAGACGTGGGAAGACCAATGGGATACGGAAAGTCCCTATGCCAAGAATGAATCCCGCTTTCCCCGGCTCATCTCACTCAAAATCGAACTTCCAGATCCGGCCAATCCCAATGCCCAGCAAACTTGGGAAGTGGCCGTGCGACCCAATATGCAGTTGAATTTCGGTGCCACTTCCGCGGCAACACCCGCCGCTGGCACGAACACCAATACAAATACCTCCACAGGCCCGGAGGGTGATCAGCCATGAAAAACTTTTTCCGATCGAGAAATTTTTTCCGCGGACAAAAGGGTGTGGCCATGATGATGGCTCTCGTTACCTTTCTGGTTCTGAGCATTTTGATTGGAGAATTGGCCTACGAAACCGGGGTATACAATGGCGTGGTCTGGCGCCAAGTCGATCAGCTCCGTGCCCGCCTTTTAGCGCGTTCGGCTCTGCGCTTAGCGCTCCTTCAAGTTCGCGCCGCAGAAAAAGCGAAAGAAAAAGCCAAAAGTTTGAATTTGCCAGAAACCATCGCCGATCAGATCTGGCAAACTCCGCTCATACTTCCTCCGCCAGCACCACCTGGATTAGGAGTGGAGGAAACTAAGGCCTTAGAAGAATTCCAAAGCAGTCTGGGCTTAGATGGAAGTCTTTCTGTTTCCATTGCTGGCGAAAATGGAAAATTGAATCTCAACCAACTCGTCTGGGTGAAACAACCGCAACAGGGTGAGCAAATTGGCGGTCCGGAGCAGACATTGACCGAAGAGAAACGCAAAGAGCTGCAAAACACCGTAAAACAAACCTATGCCAAAATGTTCACCGAACTTTTGCAGGGAAAAATTCAAACCGACGATTCTTTTCGCGACAAATATAGCTCGGTAACTGGCGAAACATTGGTTGGTAATTTACTGGCCTGGATGGATCCGCAAACTACGATCGACGGAGACAATCGCGAGAAGAAGGATTACTACGCGCGCTTTGAACCTACACCTTATGCTTTGAAGGATGCCCCTCTTTATTCTGAATCCGAACTGTATATGATCAAAGGATTCGATGATACTTTGGCGAATTTTTTCCAGGAAAATTTTACTACGCAAATAACGGGCGGCCTGAACGTCAACGAGGCCTCCGGCACGCTCATTCGCGCCGTGATTCCGGAGCTGGGTGAAAACGAAATCGAACAAATTCTTAAGCGCCGCTCCGATGAAAAGATGGGCGGGAAATTTAAAGACGGCGCCGATTTTTGGAACTTCCTCAACACTTTTGGTAATTTTGACGACGCAAAAAAACGCCTCCAAGAACAGGGCATTGGTATTCTAGAAAAGGAAACCGCTTACCGTGTAATCATTACTGCTAAGAGTGGCTCCACCACCAAAACTTGGATGGCGAAAATCGGCCCCCTGCCCCCCCAAACTTCCTGTCCCAGGAAGCACAGGGCAAAATCCGACTCAGCCCAACCAAAATCCGAACATGCCTAACCTAGACGGACCCATCGGAGACATCGAGGAGCAAGCCCGAAAAGCGGAAGAGCAAAAGAAAAAGAATACAAGCAGCAATACTTTAAATATCATTTACTTAAAGGGAGATTGATCATGAAGATTCTCGCTCTTGATATTGGTTCGGCACATATCAAAACCGTAGTGGTGGAAACCAAATTCAAGCGGTTTGATGTGGTGTTGCACGATATCACTTCGGTACCCGATGCGTGGGATGCCATCTCTCCCGGCGAACAAGTTTTAAGCCCCGGTCAACTTTCTACTTTGGCCAGCATTCGGCAACGGTATGGTGACGGGGTCGATCGTATCGTTTCTAATCTCCCATTTTCGCTATATAGTTCCCGTTTTCAAACCTATCCATTTAAAGACAAACGCAAAGTTCAGGCTGCGGTAAAGTTTGCCATCGAGGATGAAATCCCCTTCGACCTCGATGACTGTATCGTCACCAGCCATTTATTT
>CAYZLH010000003.1:18391-23301 GCA_964478795.1 uncultured Bdellovibrionales bacterium
ACGTCGGTGCTCACGGGTTTCGCTCCCATTGAGCCCTTAGAGCGATTCATTGAAGGGATGTCTTCAATGAGTCTACCGCCCGACTGTTTAATGATGGAAGAGTCGGCGCTCGCTGGAGTGTTTTTGCGACAAACGGGCGACAATCCCCACAATATTGCTATTTTGAATCTGGGTCATCGCAAAACGGGCATGTTTTTCTTTCGCGACGGCCTTCCCGTCCTCCACCGCAACACCATGATTGGTGGATTTCATGTTACTGAACAAATTGCTCAACGCTACAAAATTGGCATGGCCGAGGCCGAACTAGCCAAAGTGGAAAGAGGATTTTTAGCTCTTCCCAATATGCAACTAAATGCCGATCAGTCGGCCTTCTCAGACACCATTCGTCTAAGTTTGGAGCCACTTTTTGCCGACTTTCAACAAAGCATGATGGCCTATTCTTCTCGTTACGGAGTGTCTCCGGAAAAAATCTATATTTGTGGTGGAACTTCGCTCATTGAAGGTATGGCCGAATATCTCTCCCAACGCTGGGGGCGTAACGTAGTCCCACTCAGCATCACTTCGTTTTTTCCACAGATCTCCATGAACCCGCAACCCAACCTTGAGCGAATGCTCCCTTTGGCTACGGCCATTGGACTTTCCCAAGTGAGTGGAAACGGAAAGAGTTCCATAAATTTTCGCTCCGGCAAACTCCATGCAGCTTCACGAGGATTGCAACTCAATTTCCAACAGTTCGTCTATCCCGCAAAGCTTGCCCTTTCGATCTATTTGGTGGCGATCCTCTCTGTGGTGGGGCAAACAATTCTATTGGGACGGCAGAAAGATGCCAAAGGCGTGCAATTGGATCGAGCGTTGCAGAGCGTACTCGGTCGACTACCGCAAAGTCGACTAACTACGTTAAAAGGCAGCGAATCAAAATTAAAGTCCGCCGTAGAGCAAAAGGTCGACGAGTTTCAGTCACAAGTGAAAGGTGGAAAAGCTGTTTCCGGACCTTCCATGTTGGATCTTTTAAAAGACTTATCCAATGCTGTGCCAAGTTCGGTTGTCACGGAGATAAAGGTGATGGATTTGCAAACAAAGCAAATTGCTCTCACTATGGAATCGCCTTCGCAGATAGCGGCCGAACGCGCCGTCAGCACCCTAACAACCTTGCCATTTTTCCAAAATCCAAAAGCCAGTCCTTTGGAAAACAAAGGCACGCGCAAAAAATTTACGTTTAACGCCAATCTCTTTCAGAAAGGCAAATAACTCATGTGGCAGAGAATTCAACAAGAATGGAAAGAACAAATCTGGGATAACGAGCAGATCCTAAAACTGCGACAAAAATTTGCAGAACTAGATACGCAAACCCAAAGTTACGTTTTGATCGGTTCATTTGCGGGATTCGTGGTGGTACTTCTGCTGACATTTTTTGTTCTGTGGGGACGAGCCATTTCCGTAAAAAATGAAATTGCCGCGATGGAAGAGACTATTCAATACGTACAAAAATCGGCTGTCAAAATTGAAGAGCTGAAGGCCCAGGCGATGCAACAAGGTACCGAACCGCTCTTAGAAGGCTTAAATCTCGATGCTAGCGTGACGGCCTTTTTAGAACAGGCTGTGCAAAAGTCGTTGATCTCGAAGTCCAATGTAGAAATCGTTGCTGGGCAAGGATCCACAGCTGAGGCCAAACTAAATAAGATATCACTCACCCAACTGGTGCGAATGCTTTACATTTTAGAAAAGGCGGGAGCGGGCACGATGGTGGAAAAAGTTTCCGTAGACGCAAAGGAAGACAAGGAAGGTTACTTGTGGGCATCGCTGCTCGTTAGGAAGGGCAAATAAATGACTACAGATGCACTAGATACAAACCTCCTAGCCTCCCACAAAAAAGAAAAAGAGAAACCAGATCTTCCTACACCTGAATCGCCGCGGAAGAAGTGGCTAAAATTAGCACTCTATGTGGCGATCTTTTTCGCGTCCTTTTTGTTTTTCGCTTCGCTCAAATTGCCAAATACTTTCTTAAAAGGAATTATTCTGGGCGCCATGAACCAGAACAGCGCGAATCAATGGCAAGCCGATCAGTTAGGATTTCGCCTATTTTGGCTCCCGCATATACGAGCAGAGGGTTTTACACTCATTCCCTCTGCTCTTAGCGACACGCCCTCTCTTACCTTCGACCAAATACGAATTTTTCCATCGTTTTTTAGCTTGATTCCGATTACTGGCAGCTTTCAGCCTGCAGCTTCTTTTGACGGAGAGGCTTACGGTGCCCAGTTCGAAGGATGGGCCAGACCTTCAACTCCGGAATTTGAGATTTCACTCAAAAATGCAGATTTAGGCAAACTTACTCCCTTGGTGGAAAAGGGAATTGAACTCAAAGGGGTAATCGATTCGGATCTTTCCTTAGTATTAGAAAATCAACGTCTCTCTCGATCAAACGGCACGATCACGCTTCAAGGGAAAAACTTCGTACTGGATCCTTCCGCCTTTGGTATGCCTCTTCCGCTTCCGATTTTAGATTTAGGCGCCATCACCCTGGAAGGCGTGATTCAGAATGGAAAACTCCGCATTCAAAAGGCCCAAGTTGGTTCCGCCGGCAAAGATCTTGAAATAAAGGCCACAGGTGAAATTCAACTTATGGATAATCTACAATTTTCTCGACTGGACTTACGGGTCAAGATAAAGCCAGCCGCAAAAATTCTTTCAGCAATGCCGGCGTTAAAGACAATGCTCGCCACAATTGCAGCCGAACAAGCAGATGGATTTTATGGGATGAAAGTTAGTGGTACGCTTTCCCAAATGGGAATGCCAACACCGGACCGTTAATGAAAGTTTTTTGACTGCTGAGGAAATTACTATGAAGATTTTTTTTGCTATCGTTGCTGTTTTTTCACTAGTTTCGCATTTTGCCGAGGCCAAAGATCCGTCCAAGAAAAATACTACCTCGGCTTCTGCTAAGGAAAATCGTAAGCCTGCCAATTTCGAAGAGGGAAAGTGCTATGCGAACATTGGAATCGTAGGCACCATGAAAGGGGTTGTTCGCGAGCCACGGGAAGCGGAAGAAATTTTATATCTAAAAGACTGCATTAAATATTCTAGCACGGATGCTGTGTTTGAAATTCCATCCACTCTGCCTGGAGTTGTGCCCCGACACTTCATTGCGAAGGTAAAAGCCAGTGAAGTGCCTTTTGTGTTCGGAATGGGGAATTTTCAGTATCACTTACTGAATGGAACAGTCATTGGCGTAACTAAGGTTCGAGACTAAAAAAGATCTAGAGCTGGATATTGTTATTTCTTAGAATTTTTGCTTCGTTCATGTTCCATTGGTCGGAGTTCGCGGCCCCGTTTCGGATGCATCCCACTGCGCCGACAGTAAAGGTTTGGGCATCACCAGTGAGCTGAGCGGGCAAACTTGTCTGCGTTAATTCAGCAGTACAGTTAAAGGGGTTCAAAGATTCAACCCAGAAACCATTGGTAAGTTGCCCACCATACCCCGTGATTGTCGTTGCGTGAGCGGCGGACCATCCAACAGTGTAATAACGACGAGCGCCCTCCGGAGCAAATCCAATAGCGTCCATCGAACCAGCAAAGGAGGAGTATTCTGAATGGAATGATCTCTCCGCACCATAAAGCGCAGCCAAGGCAATTTTGGCCTCAGATTGCCTGGATTTAGATTGGTAACGGGAAAAATTGGGGGCCGCAATCGCGACCAATATTCCAATGATGCCGACAACAATCATTAATTCGATCAATGTAAATCCGGAGCTTCTATTGGAGATAGGTAAAAAATTCAAATATCTCATAGTAAACTCCTTAAGTTTTAAGTTATCGGTTAATTGTTTGGTTGCCGAAAAAGCTTCAGCTAACAATCTCAATGAGGCTGCGGAGATCTTCTTTGACCTTCTGAATGCACTCCAATTTGAAATCATCCAATACGGCTCGTTCTTTTTTCGCCGAAGAAAGTCCACCTTGTTTGCGCAATTCTTTGATGCGTTTTTTGGCACCTTCAATGGAGTAGCGCTCTAAGTAAAGCAAACGCTTAATCAAAAGCACAGATTCCACATCGCCTTTCCGATACAAACGCTGACCGGAAGCATTTTTGATGGGCGCTAAAAATTCGAATTCTTTTTCCCAAAAGCGCAGCACATAAGGTTGCACACCAGCGATTTCCGCCACATCGCCGATACGAAAATACATTCGGTCAGGAATTGAGGGAATTTTGTCGTCGTGAGGAAGTACTGTGGTTTGCCCCACTTCCTTCAACATCTCATTCGGCGTCATCATCGTCATCGTCGTCGTCCTCAGTTACGGGGCCGGTTTCACCGTTTAAATCATTTTTTAGTACTTGCGATGGCCGAAAGGTCAACACACGTCGCGCGGAAATCTCCATGGATTCACCGGTTTGTGGATTCCTTCCCATTCGCGATCGTTTTTCACGCACCACGAAATTTCCAAATCCGGAAATCTTGATCTTTTCGCCCTTAGAAAGCGTATCTTTCATGGTGTCGAAGATCATTTCAACGAGATCGGCGGATTCCTTTTTGGATATTCCCACCTTGCTATATACGGCTTCGATTAGCTCTGCCTTCGTCATGGTCCCCCCGTGGTCCATCAAAAAGATCTGATAGAATTAGGCTAACCTATTTAAATCAAAAGGCAATGCTGAATCGTATGTTTTTTCTCAAGAAAGGCCAGCGAACTTGGCTTGATACTCTTTTTGCAGCTCTTTCATGATTTTTTCCTGCACAGAGGAGATTTCCGCATCCGTTAGCGTGTGATCATTGGCGCCGAGCACCACGCGAAACGCATAACTCACGTGTCCATCCGGAACTCGCGAGCCCTTGTACACATCGAAAAAGCGAAACTCTTTCACTGCCGGCGAGCGTTTCGTCGCCGGCGAGCTCGAATGGCAGGCAATCGCCGTACCG
>CAYZLH010000004.1:0-3139 GCA_964478795.1 uncultured Bdellovibrionales bacterium
ACATTGCCAATGGCATAATACAATAGAGCTAAATGCACACGAGCGGAGATGTTGTCGGGTTTTTCCCGTACCAAGTTCTCCAGTTCTTGCTGGGCCAGTTTCATCTGGCCGCGTTGACCATGAGTCTTCGAGAGGAGGATTCTGGCATCCACATTTTCGGGGTCCACCCGTGAGGCCTTCAAATACTCATTGGCCGCTTCATCGAAACGCTGCAGGCTACGATATAAATTTCCGAGCTCCATGTGTTTCTCAGATATCTCCTTCGACAGCACAATGCTAGGGGAGGGGGCACCCACTTTTTGTACCGCCGACCTCTCGGCCTGTTCAAATACTCGTTTTCCCTCTTGGTAGTGGCCGGTATCGTTATAAATAATCGAGAGGCTGATTGCAGAATCAGTAAAATGAGGATCTAGTTGCAGCGAGCGTTGAAATCTTTCCACGGCTTCGGAAAAGCGATTTTCGCGATGATAAATGGTGCCCAAAATATACTGCAATTCGGCATTTCCTTGACCGGCGCTATCGAGGTCGAGCAGTAAGTCTTTCGCGGCTTCAACATGACCGCGGGCGAGCAACTTTTTTGCGTCTTCTAAATTCATTATTTGCTGAGTCCTTCTTGTACTTTCGCCTTCAGCTTTTCCCGATCGGATTTTCGTGAGCCATTTGGATAATCTTTTTCGAGAATGCCGATTGCTTGATCGGCCTTGGAATATTCGCCCATGCGCTCAAAAGAATGGGCCAGGCGATATAGATTCTCTTCGGACTTGCCTTGTTCTGGGAAATTGAGGAGGAGGTAGGAAAATCGATTGGCGGCCGCTTGATAGAGTTCGCGCTTATAATAGAACTCGCCCACATAGGACTCTTTTTCCCCTAACCGTCCGCGGAGTTCATTAATTCTTTTTTCGGCTTGTGCCTCGTATTCCGAATTGGGAAAATCCTTCATCAGCATGGTGTAGGAATCGATGGCCATTTGGGCGGCGTCGAGATCGCGATCATCGGTGGTGGGTAGGGTATTGTAGTGGGATTCGCCCATGCGAAAAATGGCGTATGGGGCCTTTTCATGTTTGGGGTAAAGGTCCCGAAAAATTTTATAGGCCGATGCTGCCTCGAGAAATGCTTCCTCGGCGAAGTGGGTGTCGCCGATGCGAAGCGTGGCCAGGGCGGCATACTTACTATAGGGATAGCGGCTCTTGAGAATTCGGAAGCGTTCTACGGCTTCAAGATATCTGTCCTTATTAAGGAGGCGTTCGCCTTCTGCGTACTGAGCTTCCGGGGGGCTGTCGTTATCAATCATTACAGCGCTACACGAAAGCAGGAAACTGCCTAAAACACTGACAGCGAAAATAATAGTCACCGGATAAAGCTTTTGGAGCCCAGACCGAAAAAGCATGGATTTCCCTTTCCTCTAGATGACTTACCTTATGCAATCCGGCCAAGGCCCGTCAACGGAAAGGGTAAAAATTGACTAAATTTGACGACTAATGATACCGATGCTATCCTGATAGTTAAGGTTAGTGAACAAAGTTAAGGGGCTTTTATATGTTTACCCGCAAAAACCAAAGAAAATCGCTGTCTTGGCCGGTATTCCTCCTCGTTTCGGCTTTTGCGCTAGCTGCGTGTAAGCCTGGAGGCGAAAAACCGGGGGATGATGACGACTGTGACGTCAAAGGGAAGAGCAGCGTAAGCTCGAGCTCCTCCAGTAAGGACAAAGATAAGGACAAAGACGACGATAAGGGCGACAAGGGTAAAGACAAAAAGAAGTGTGGTAACGATGACGACTCCACTGGTGGGGGCGATACGGGCGGCAATCCAAATCCTCCGCCTAAATTTGTATTCCCCGACTATCCCAACCGTGTTTGCACAATCGACAAATTCAAACAAAATTCGCAAGAAGAACAAGTTAAGAAAGTCGATATTCTGTTCGTAATGGACCACTCCGGGTCGATGCGCGACGATTGGGAGCGCGTAGCGAATAATATTCGCCATATGGTGAAAGAACTTCCCGCTGATCTCGATATTAACTATTCAGTTTTGCTGGCCAACGGTGCTGCCTGGAAGGGCAAATTGTTTGCGGGTCAAGGTGTACCAGTGGTGATTAGCAGCAAATCCAATTCTATCAACAAAGTAGCGAGCTACTTACAGAGAACTTTTGCTCACGGCATGCAAGTGGGCGATGATGTGGCCTATGGTGAAGCGCCTTTCTTGAGCTTGTACCACGCCGTAACCACTCATGCTCGCGCGAACCAAAAGTTGGGATTCTTCCGACCTGATGCTGCTCTTTCGGTAATCTTTATGTCCGATGAACAAGAGGTGGGTTTCCCATTTCCTGATCCGCAAGCGCCAGGCCTTCCTCCTCGCTGTGACGCTGCCACTGAAGATGCCATCAAGCGTGAACAGTATGACAAAAAAGGAATTAACTTAGACCTAACTTTCAATGCTGTAAAAGCCTTGAAGGGCGACATGCCTGTATTGACCTCTTCGTTCGTGAACATCACCAAAGACGATTTATTCCGTCGTAACAGCAAAAATGCAAAATGTTTATACGACTCATTGGGTTACGGTTACTTTGAAATGGTTGCTAAAACCAAAGGCGTACTCTTCAGCATTCAAGATGATAAGGCCGAAGGCCTCGCTCGTTGCGGTAAAGTGCTTCGTCAGCGTCTCGCTTTGATGAAAGAGTTTCCTCTTTCCAAACCAGCTGACAAAGTGGATCCCGATACAATCACTGCCGCTGTGGATGGCCTAAAAGCTACCCATGAATATCGCGTGGCCAACAACGTAGTGTATATCGAGAATTCTGGTGTGTACGGCAGCGAAATCGAAATTCAACACTGCGAACCCGTGGCCCGCCAAGAGTGGACCATCCAAGGTTTCACAGGCCAGGCTGGACAATTTGCAGCTAGCTTGAACTGGAAAACTCCTGAGTATGCCACCAGCGGAAAAGTGGTATTCGGCACTAGCGCCAGCAACCTCGTGAACGAAGTTGCTGGAGTGGGCGTGAACACCGATCACGTGGTGACGGTGAATGGCCTAAATGCCAATACGCTCTACTACTTCCAAGCCGTGAACCGTGATGATTATGGAGTAGAAAAACGCAGCGCTGTGATCAGCTTGCGAGCTCAGCCGAACTGGAATCTCACCG
>CAYZLH010000004.1:3149-5008 GCA_964478795.1 uncultured Bdellovibrionales bacterium
ATGTTCGTTGGAACACTAGCGAGTATCCTACGGTTGGCAAAGTTTACTACGGACTGTCGGCTGATGCCCTCACGGGAGAGTCTGCGGAAACCGCAGCGGCCACCGCTCACGGAGTGATGATTAGCGGATTGAACGCCAACACTGACTACTTCTTCCAATGCGTATCGAAAGATGAATACGGATTAGAGAAGAAGAGCGATGTGTTCTCGGTGCGCACCTTGGCCGAATGGGGAATTGTTGGCCTCAACGGACAAGCCGGTAAAACTACTGTGTTGCTCGACTGGCAAACTCCTGGCTACAACACCAATGGAAAAATCCAGTGGGGGTTGAACGCAGGCGCACTCACAAATGAAGTTGCGTCCGGAGTGTTAAGCGAAAATCACAGTG
Organism: uncultured Bdellovibrionales bacterium; assembly: GCA_964478795.1. GTDB lineage: Bacteria > Bdellovibrionota > UBA1018 > CAIPTA01 > CAIPTA01 > JAKFYM01. Next base: position 3,537 of record CAYZLH010000004.1, read on the forward strand.
TTACGGTGAGCGGATTGAACCCCAATACGGTTTACTACTTCCGCGCCGTGAACTCTGATGACCAAGGCTTGGTGAAAAACAGCGATGTGATCGCCGTAAAAACCTTGGTGGATTGGAATATCACCGGCTTTAATGGAGCCTCAACGCAAACGAGCGTAACTGTTGATTGGAATACGCTGGAATACGCGACGAATGGTAAGGTTCTGTGGGGATCCACGGCGGAATCCTTGAGCAATCAAGTGAACTCTGCTGGCCCAACGATGAACCATACGGCGACGATCAGTGGCCTATCTGCTGATACCGTTTACTACTTCCAAGCTGTATCAAGTGATGAGTTTGGCAACGTAAAAGCCAGCGGTGTGGTAGCGATCAAAACTCAAGCCATTCCAAAACCGGTTTGGGAAATGACGGACTTCACTGGCATCGCCGAAAAAACAACTGTAAGTGTGGGCTGGAAAACTTCCGCTTATGCTACCACTGGTAAAGTATTGTGGGGCTTGAGTGATACCGCGCTAACCAACGAAGTAAACGAGGGTGGAGCCTTCACGAATCACGCGCTCATCGTGAGTGGTTTGATTCCTGATACACTCTACTACTTCCAGGCTGTATCGGTAGATGACTTCGGACAAGAGCAGCGAACCGCTGTAGTGGCTGTGCGTACCTTGGCCGATGATCCTACGGATCCTCCTCCGATTCCAAACTGGGATATCGTAGGCTTCGACGTGGGCACGCAGATCAATACTGCTGACGTGATCTGGAGAACCCCCGGCGCGCAAACGAAAGCAACGATCAAATTCGGCACTGATCCGCTGAGCTTGAATCAAAGTGTGGAAGTTACTGACTATCTCGAGACTCACCTGGTGAGCGTAGACGGACTCACTGAGAGCACCACCTACTACTTCCAAGTGGTGGCTGTGGATAGAAACGGTAGAACGGTGGAATCTACTGTAGTAATGAAGCGAACCAAAGCTCCATAATTACAGCTTAGAAAAAGCAAGGGCCGTGGGGGATTCAATCCAACCCACGGCTTCTTTTTTTGTGCTGTTTTGGAAGCGTATTTTTAGCCAATTCGATTTTTTTTCCTCGATGTTTACCAGCGCTCCAGATTCAATGCTGGAGATTTCTGGGAAGCTACTATCGGGTCCACTTAAAACTTTTGTAGTTTTTAAAATTCCGGCGACCGGCAATCGTTGTTCCATCAACAGGGTAAATGAGGCTCCACTTGTTAGGAAAAAAAGTACCAACGTGCCCCATTGCCAGGACTCCATTGCCCTGAGATTCGGGCGAGAGCCTAGCCATAGAGCCAGAAGCAAAAGCGCGCACAACAACCAGGGTTGCCAAGATAAAAAGCGTACATGATCGGGCCACCAATTGAACCAAGTTTTGGGCTTGGTGCTGGCGGCCATTGGTGTCAGCTTCTTTTGAACGTCACTTCTGGCGATTCGGGCTTCGGAAAAAAGCGGATCCAGCCA
>CAYZLH010000004.1:5056-16035 GCA_964478795.1 uncultured Bdellovibrionales bacterium
TTTTGGTGGAAAGAATCCCGAGGTTAAAGAGCAAAATCGAGTTTTCGCTTTCTTCTCCAGTTTGCAACGTGGTCAGCAGAAGATCCTTAGCTTTTTGGCTCTGTCCCGATGCGTCTAGAGTGGCTGCTTCCTGGATTTTCAGCTCTAAGTCAGAGGAAAAACAAACCGGCCCACTAAAAGCAAAAATGAGAAGAAATTTTACGAATTTCATTTTTAAAATTGTAATATGATTCTTAGATTGGTGGAAGAATGGATTTTGTAAGCCAGGCCTTAAAGTTTTTAGAAACGAACAGCATCACCGAAGAAGGTAATGAAGAGACAATCAATTTTCTGATTCCGCTCTTTGAGCAGGCGGGCGCCAAATTGGTGTTGCAGCAAGTGCCCCATTCCCTAAAAGATCAGTCTAAGCGGCAATTTAATCTATTAGCCATTTTTGGCGACGATCTCGTTGATAGCCGTACCAAAAAAGGTCTACTTTTTACTGCTCCAGTGGATACCTGTAATCCGGGCAATCGAACGGATTGGACCGATCTAGCTGGCGATCCGCTGAAACCAAAGGCCGATCGTGATTGGATTTATGGTCTCGGGTCGGCAAATTCTAAATTAAATTTTCTGGCCATGCTGGTTGCGGCGGATACGTTTTCCCGCTCCAAGTTTTTACAACCTCTTTATGTGGCTGCAACCTGTGGCGGAGAAAGTGTGCTGGCGGGTTCCCGTTACCTCATTCAAAGTGGGGCGGTGAACCCAAAGCATGTGATCGTAGGGCGGCCGACCGGCTTGAAGCTACAAAACACGGAAAAATCTCAGTTAGTTTTTCAAGTGAAAGTTTCTTTCGTGGCCACGGAACGAGATGCGCAGGAGTTTAATGCTAAGGTGTTTGTTTCTAGTAAGTCGAAGGGCATGCACACCGCTCATCCCGATGCCAAAAAGAATGCCTTGGAAAACGTTTTGTTCTTTTTAGATCACTTAAAATCTTCACAGATTGAAAGTAAATTGATGTCGCTACAGGGGAGCTCTAGCCTCAATCGAGTTCCTGATTCCAGCTCCACGGGCGTGGTGATTCGCTCCAAAGACCTCGACGCTATTCGCGATCGATTCCGTTCTTTTTCCTCGAACAATCGTGAGTGTCATTACGAAATGCGCCTAGGTGGCACAGGAGATCGCGGCGTGCGCTTATTGCCAGAGGAAGTATATTCCGCGATCAAGAAAATTCGCGATGAGCTAAAGGCGCTCAATGAGGCCATGGCTCCCGTGCAAGATTCCAATTTTTTGCCTGACCATTCGCGGGCATTTTTAAGTTCGATTACTCAAGATCGCGATGCCTTGGAACTCACTATTCAGATGTCTTTACTACCGGAATTTGCCTCGGTGGAGGCGCGGAAAGAAGTGGAACGGGATTTTAAAGATCGCATGAATGCCGTGGCCAAGGGATTCAAGTCCGTTTCCATTGAGTGTCGCCGGGTGTTTGCGACCCATCGATTTTTCACTGACCCCACTTCCACCTTCGTGGCCACTTTGAAGGCCGATATGACGAGAGCGGGCCTGGCTTCAGATCATCGTCCAGGAAATTTTTATTCTGAAGCCGCCCATTTTGCAGAAAAAGATTACGAAACGATCACTTTTGGAGCTGGGGACAGTCCTACGGGTGTTAACTGCCCGAATGAAAAAGTGCGAATCGATGATTTGCAGGGTGCCATTCGTTTTTATAGTCGCGCCATCGAAGCTTTTTGTTTGCGCGGTATTTAATTTCAATAGAGGTGAAACGTGTTTTTCTTTTTTGTTTGGTCTGTTTCGGCAATGGCGGGATCCGTTTCAGTTTCTGGCACGATCGCCCGTGAGTTGATTGACTTAGGAAAACGCATTCAAATTTATGACGATGCTTTTAATCGAGACTATATCGAAGCCCGAAGTATTTATTGTGTAAAAAAAGGTGATGCGCAGGGAGTGGAAATTCGCTGCCAAATGATTGGCAATGGCAAGAAGCCGCAGATGGTGACCATTTCAAGTAAAGATGAAACAAATGCCGATGCCGCCCCAAAGTTGCGCAGAATTCTAATGGAAGGCACTGGCCGCGATCGCAAGATCAATCCCACCACGAAGTTTTTGAATATCGACTCTCTGATTTGTACTGGCGAGCAACTTCATCACGAATTTGATAGCTTGGATTCTGAGCCTCAGGCCCATTGCGTGGTAGAATATTCTGATCAGAATTTATTTTTCTAAACTACTTCTCTAAGACTTCGATGCGGTTGTCGGCAAAGTCGTAAACGAATGCTCTTTTTGAAAATCCCGTTAAGGGCTTGCTGGCAACCACTTTCGCGCCAAGGGCGGCGGCTTTGCTGCAGGTAGATTCAAGATCCTTCACTGTGATGGCAAAGTGTTGATCGGATTTTGCCTGAGGAGTTTCGCGATACTGTAGGTGAAGCTCCACGGCTCCCATGGCAAACCAGGCACCCTGTGGTCGCACGGCATCCGTCTGCTCCCGAGGAATTTCGGGAAGTCCAAAAACTTCATGGTAAAATTGTTTATTTTTTTCCAAGTCCGTAACTACTACAGCGATGTGATGAATCATGGGACCACACTAACGCTAAAGTTGTAAATCGGCAAATTGCCAGAGGATAGTTGGGCGAGTTGGGGTCAGGATTGGTGGGTAATAGGAGCCGAGCGGAATAAAATTCTTAGGCAGGCTTCTTTTCTTTCTCGAGTTTTTCTTGTTCTGCTTTTTCAATATTTAATTGCTGCACGTCGAGATCGAGAATACTTCCGCGTGCTTTCTCAGCGATGGAAGATGCCTTACGTTGGCCATGATATTTTCCCGGAGCCTCTAGCGAAGTAAAAAGATTCTTCGCCTTTTCGCAGATTTTTTTCTGCGCTAGCAAAACTTTTTCCCAACCAAAGCTGAGGCGAATAAATTGCCGGCCGATTTCCTTGGGCGCCAAGATCGGTTGATTGGGGGAAAGTGATTGCTTCGTGGGAGCGGCATTTGCGTCGGATTCTTCTGGTTTCTTCTCTTTGCGGAAAGATTCATAGCCTAAGCCACCAGACGGGTTACCTAAACTGTCCTGTGATTTTCCACTTTCGCTAAGGGCATTTGTTCCGGGCACTTGGAAAAGCGACTTCGCAGACTGGCCAGCGGCGGTGCCACCCTTGGATTTTTGAGTCGCACGAAGTTTATCCCCTTCTGGGGTAAAAAGAGCCGCCATACTTTGGCCTAAGGGGCTGATTTTACTCATTTTACACCTCGTAATCCGACTTATTCTTTTCGGCTTACCGTGTAACAAACTTGAGTAAATTGGTTGATTTATTGCTAACTTTTTGGTATCAGCTAACCCATCAAAAAGGTTAGATATTTCGTCTTTCCCGCTTGACTGCGTAAAAACCTACGCAGTAAACCTTGCAGCGCCGAACCACGCCGCATTACACTCATCCTTTAGGGGGAATTCCAGTATGGATCTATTTGATAAATGTCACTCCTTCAATGATGCCAAAATGTTGCAACAAGCAGGCGTCTATCCATTTTTCCGCGCCCTCGAAGGTGCCGCCGGACCCAAAGTGGTTTCCGAAGGCAAAGAGCGAGTGATGGTGGGATCCAACAACTACCTAGGACTCACGCAACATCCACGCGTGATTGAAGCGGCCAAAAATGCTTTAGACAAATACGGCACGGGTTGCACTGGCTCACGCTTTCTCAACGGAAACACCGACCTCCATGAAGAATTAGAAGACGCTCTCCAAAAATTTTTACAACGAGAATCAGTGCTAGTTTATGCCACTGGATTCATGGCGAACTTGGGTTCCATCTCCTGCTTGGTGGGCCGTAAAGATATCATTTTCTCCGATCGCGATAATCACGCCTCCATCGTGGAAGGCCAAAGCGCCGCCATCGGCGAAACGATCAAATACAAACACAACGATATGCAAGAACTCGAGCGCTTGCTCCGTGAATATGAGCACGTGCCTGGTAAATTAATTGTGTTTGATGGCGTTTTCTCCATGACCGGAAGAATCGTGAATCTGCCCGAGATCGTGCGTTTGGCAAAAAAATATGGCGCTCGCACCTATTGCGACTGCGCCCATGGCTTAGGTGTGCTTGGCCCCGGTGGACGTGGAACCCCACACCACTTTGGTTTGAATGATGACGTAGACTTGATGATGGGCACCTTCTCCAAGAGCTTTGCTTCTTTGGGTGGATTTGTGGCCGGATCGAAAGACGTAATTCATTACATCAAACACAAGAGCCGCTCGTTTATGTTCTCGGCTTCGTTGCCGCCTGCCTCTGCCGCCACCGTATTGGAATGCGTGCGCTTGATTCAAGAAGATCCTGGAATGGTGGATCGTTTGTGGAAAAATGCCCGCAAAATGAAGGCCGGTTTTGAAGAACTAGGCTTCGATACCATGGGTACCCAAACACCTGTAATTCCCATTTTGATCGGCGATGACTTGAAGGCTTTCATGTTTGTGAAGCGCCTTTATGAACTCGGAGTGTTTGCCACTCCAGTGGTATCGCCCGCAGTTCCCAAAGGCTACGCCCTCATTCGCACGAGCTATATGAGCACCCACGACGAGAAAGACCTAGACTTCGTGTTGGATGTATTCGCTCAAGTGGGCCGTGAGTTTGGCATCATCCAACAACAATGAGCCAACAACAATGAGCGCCATCCGTCTCGTTGATTTTGAACCCTCTGAGAATCGGAAAGAGCGCAAACGCTTTATCGATGTGGCTTGGAAAGTTAATGCCAAGGATCCCGCCTGGGTGCCGCCGCTGCGCCTAACGGTGGAAGACAATCTCGATACCAAAAAGAATCCCTACTATAAGCATGCGAAAATTCGTTGCTGGAATGCCTACAAGGATGAGGAATTGGTGGGACGAATCGCGGCCATTGTGGATAGTCGTCACAACGAATTTCACCAGGAAAAAACCGGATTCTGGGGATTCTTCGAATGTATCGATGATTTGGCCGTAACTCAGAAATTATTCGCCACCGCTGAAGATTGGCTCCGCCAACAGGGAATGAAAATCGCGCGTGGTCCCGCCAACCCCAGCCTCAACCACGAGTGCGGCTTAGTGATCAACGCCTTTGAGCGCGAGCCCTATGTGATGATGACTCACAACCCACCTTATTATGTGAAGCTGGTGGAAAAAATGGGTTACGGCAAAGTGAAAGATTTACTCGCTTTCGATATGACCCCGGCCGAGTTTGATCCGCGCGTGAAGCGCATTGCGGAAAAGGTGAAGTCGAGAGGGAAATTAGAGATTCGCCCCATCAATATGAAAAAATTCGGCGAAGAAGTGCAGATCATTCGCCAAATTTACAATAGCGCCTGGGAAAAAAACTGGGGCTTTGTGCCCATGGACGATGAAGAGTTTCGTCATACGGCGAAAAGTTTGAAAGATGTAATCTGGCCAGAGTTTTGTCAGCTGGGTTTTATTGAAGGTAAGCCCATTGGATTTTCGTTGAGCCTTCCCGATCTCAATCAAGTGTTAAAGGGAATTCCTTCCGGTAAGCTTTTGCCCTTTGGAATTTTTAAACTACTCACAGGACTCAAACCGAAGGCGAAAAAGATAAATCGGGTGCGCGTGATCACTTTAGGCGTGGTGCCGGAGTATCGAGCTAGCGGTTTGGCCAGCGTATTTTATTACGAAGCCTACAAGGCGGCGATGGAGTTAAATTTGCACGGACCCAGCGAGATGAGTTGGATCTTGGAAGACAATCGCGACATGATTTCGGCCATCGAGGCTTTTGGCGGGCGACCAGCCTATAAGACCTTCCGTATGTACGATAAGTCGCTGTAAAAGTTTCCGTAAATTTTTCAGCAAGTTTGCTATGAATTTTCCTTAAAATTGCGCAAAAGAAAAAGCCGAAAGATTTTCCTGCGGCCGTGTTAGGCTTTTTCCATGAGAGTGTTGGGCATCGATCCCGGATCAAATTTTTTAGGCCTCGGCTGCGTGGAAGGGAAGGGTAATGCCCTCACATGGATCGGTCATGAGGTAGTAAAGGTGGCCGAAGGGAAAGATCTTTCGCTCAGCGCTCGCTTTCGCGCTATCCACGCTGGTGTGCAGGCCGCTATTCGCGAGTGGCGGCCGCAAGTGGTGGCCGTGGAAGAAGTGTTTTTTGCTAAAAACCCCAAAAGTGCATTGAAATTGGGGCAGGCGAGGGGTGCGGCGCTTCTTTTGCCAGCGCTGGAGGGCCTGGAGATTTTCGAATACTCGGCCACCGTGGTGAAACAAACCATTACAGGATCGGGGCGGGCGGAAAAGGAGCAAGTGCAGCATATGGTGAAGGCGCTCTTGCGTGGCGGCTGCAAAAATCCGCTAGAATTTCAACGGGCCGATGCCTCCGATGCCTTGGCCATCGCCATTTGCCATTTGCAGCATCGACATCGGCACGCGTTAGTTTCGGGAGCCAAGGCGGAAAAAAATCTTGGTGCCTCTTCGCTCCGCAGGTAAAACAAAGGAATGATCGCCAAACTACGCGGTGTTTTAGAAATTCATAATGAACAAGTGATTTTGGATGTGCAGGGAGTGGGTTACGGCCTAAGCGTGCCAGAGACCGTACTGCGCCGTCTGCCTGCTACGGGCGCCGAAGTGACCTTACAGATTTATACCCACGTGCGCGAAGACCAAATTAGTTTGTATGGATTCTCCACGGTGTTGGAAAAGGATGTTTTTCTTTTGCTCATGAGTGCCAGTGGTGTGGGACCAAAATTAGCGCTTTCCATTCTTTCGGCCCTCGAAGCGATGCAAATTTTAGAAGCTGTTGCTAAAGGCGATCGCGGTCTTTTCGCTGGTATTTCCGGCGTGGGAAAAAAGACGGTGGAAAAACTTTTTGTCGAAATTCGCGAGAAGGCGGAAAAACGTTTGCTGCTCGAGCGCGGAGAAACGAAAAAAACGTCTACCTTGCATAAACTGGGTGGCGCTTCGGCCGATGCCGGCTGGGTTTCTGATTTGGAAGGTGCCTTGGTGGCCTTGGGGTATCGGGAAAATGATGTGCGGGCCCTGCTCCGCGATCTTCCGCAACGCGAAGAGGCCAAAGATTTTGATAGCGCCCTACGCTTGGCGCTCAAGCTACTTTCGGGAAATTCCAATAAACCCAAAGGAATTCGGGGGACCGCATGATGGAACGAGGCGAATTAGAAGCTCAGTCGGCCGCACCGGTGGATTTCGTGATGGATTCTTCGTTGCGTCCACAATCCTTCGATCAATTTATTGGGCAAAAATCCTTAAAAGAGAATTTGGCGGTTTATATTGAGGCCGCTCGCAAGCGGGGCGAGGCCCTTGATCATTGTTTGTTTGCCGGGCCTCCGGGCTTGGGCAAAACTACTTTGGCCTATTTGGTGGCCAAAACCATCGGTTCCGAACTTTTTACGATCAGTGGGCCAGCGCTCGATAAAAAGGGCGATCTGGCAGCGGTGCTCACGAACCTCAAGCCCAATGACGTGCTTTTTATCGATGAGATCCATCGCGTGCCCATCGCAGTAGAGGAAGTGCTCTACAGCGCCATGGAAGACTTTAAACTGGATATCATTCTCGGTCAGGGACCTGGCGCCCGCACCATGCGGATTGATCTGCCCAAATTCACCCTGATTGGCGCCACCACCCGTTCGGGTCTACTATCGACTCCGCTCCGCGATCGGTTTGGGATTAACTTTGTGATGGAATTTTATCAACCTAGCGATATCCAAAGTATTTTAATGCACAGCGCTGTAAGATTGGGCACCGAACTCTTGGAAACTGGAGCCGCCGAGCTAGCCCACCGATCCCGCGGCACCCCTCGAATTGCCAACCGCTTGCTCCGCCGGGTTCGTGATTTTGCCGAAGTACATGGCCGTGGTGTGATCGATGAGGCCATCGCCAAGGCCGCTTTGGTGAGCCTAGACGTGGATCATTGTGGCCTAGATACGATGGATAAGAAGATTCTGCGGACAATCATTGAGAAATTTGATGGTGGACCAGTGGGAATTGACTCTCTGGCCGCCGCCATTGGCGAAGAAGGGCAAACCCTGGAAGACGTTTACGAGCCCTTCCTTCTTCAACAGGGATTTATTCACCGAACGCCCCGAGGGCGAATTGCATCCCGTCGATCTTACGAACATTTTGGACTACCGTTCCAAAATTCGGTTCAAGCGGAATTACAATTCTAACGAATTCTAACCTTGACCGCTTTTCTCAACCGGGCTATTACAAAAGTCCTTAAATCTTAGGATTTCTTTGGGCCCATAGCTCAGTTGGCTAGAGCATCTCACTTTTAATGAGAGGGTCGGTGGTTCGAGTCCACCTGGGCTCACCAAGTTTGAAATTTTGTTTGCTGCGTTCCCTTCGTCTAGCCCGGTCTAGGACACCTCCCTTTCACGGAGGTAACGGGGGTTCGAATCCCCCAGGGAACGCCAATTTAAAAAACCAATCAGCCCCTGGCTGGTTGGATTTTTAATTTCTGCTTTCCGCTGCGGAGGTGGACGAAATTCTGCACGAAGTGCGAGGGTTCGAGAAAAATCCCACGATGGGATTTTTCCATGAGGCGCAGCCGAGCCTTTAGGCGGAGGCCAGTGATGGCCGACGTAATCCCCCAGGGAATCCATATTTGTTTTTCCTTACTTTTCAGATAGAAACTGTTCGTTCTCGATAAATATTGTTGAACGGAGGCCGCAATGAATTTGAATCATGTTCACTTAGGAACCAAAAATATAAAGAACTCGGTGGAGTTCTATTCTTCGGTTTTTGGATTTAAGAAAAAATTCGATCACCCTCCGGGAGTTTTTCTAGAGAACAAGGCTGGATTCTTAATCGCTATTGACCCCGTCGATGAATTGCCAAATTTTCCGAGCTGGTATCACTTGGGATTTTGCTTGGGCACTGAAAAAGAAGCCCTAGATATGTACCAAAAGTGCAAGACTCTAAACGTAAAAATCGTTCGTGATATTATGCATGAGCAAAGTCAGTTTGCGAGCTTCTTTATTGCCGATCCCGATGGAAACAAACTCGAGATTAGTTGGCATAACGAATAATTTTCATCCTTATGTTAAATGGTTCAAATGGATAGTCAGAAAAGTAGAAAAATCATTGCCAAATTTTCAACTCTTCTCGAGGCTGAGGCTGCCCTCACTTCGCTGGAGGCTAGCGGTATCTCGGCACTAATTGATAACGAAATCACAGCATCCATGATGCCCCATGCTTCCGATGCGTTCGGCGGTTTTCATCTAAGTGTAGATGCGGAAAACGCAGAAGAGGCATTGCAGATTTTGCAGGGGGCTTCCCCAGATGAGTCGATGGGGGCCAGGCAGCCTTTAAGCAATTCCTGGAAGGTGCGTCAAGATATGAGGCGGGCTACCTATGGTGCTGTTATGGGGTGCCTATTCCTGCCATTATTGGCTAATATTTTTTCGCTTCTACTTTTCAAGCGAGCCTATCAGATTGATCGAAAAGAATTCTGGGACAACAAATTTCTGCTTTTTGTGGGTGCAACGTTCAACCTAGGTGGAATTTTGCTAACCTGTGTTCTTCTGAGAGAAGTTTTCAAATAACCACGATAACCTGTACGCCAATGAAGTGAATTTGGGGAAAATATAGTCTAATCTTTTCCTAGATCAACTGCCTCGGCCAGATTGATCTATTCAAAGGAGGAAATGATTTTGAGCATGAATGAACTTCCTGAAGGTTACCGATTTGTCGATTTGACGGCAGACGAATATCAAAAGAAGTGGAATGAGTGGGGACCAAAAATATTCGATGAAAATAGTACCTCACTCGACACCCGAAAAATTTTATCTGACGAAGAAAAAGCGCAAATTCGGGATTTAAATAAGAACACAGCGCCACTGCTAAAAATTTATATTGGAATATTTAAAGAGGATGAGTTTTGCGGCTGGTTTTCTGGCGATCAATATAATTTTGAGACATTTTACATGAGAAACAGCGCCATCCTTCCTGAGCATCGAAGAAAAGGTCTATACCAAGCCCTGATGTTTGAAGTTCTTCGTCGCACAAAGGAATTGGGTTTTCAGGTAGTGCTTTCTCGCCATACGACCACAAACAATTCAATTATTATCCCAAAGTTAAAGGCGGGATTTATCATCACCGCGCTCGAAGTGTCTGATCGTTTTGGAACTCTCGTTCACTTAAGCTACTTCTTCAATGACACGCGAAGAAAGGTGATGGAATTTCGATCGGGAGATCTCAAGCCAAATGGCGTATTAAAGGATGCATTAGGCATACAGTAAAATGAATTTGGGAATGGCTCTTGGCTTAGCGATGAAAAGATGGCGAAAGTTTCCTATTGTAGTGATTGGCCGAGCTGAGTTGTTTGCATTCTTACAGGTACGTTCCTAGCACAAAATCACTATGATCTTCGCTGGGTTCCACGCCACCGAGTAGTTTTTTCGATCAAGCGGTTGAGTCACCTAACCGATCCATATTTAGCAATTCTTTTCGAATTCCTATGTCGGAGGATCTCATGAAATTTCGTACCCTTTCCGCTCGTAACTTAACCGTATTCGCCCTGGGGATGTTTGCGCTGTCCGCTTGTAGTTCGCTAGGATTGAAAGAGGAAAAGGGGAGTCGAAAATTAGCCAGCCACAGCTGGGGCACCTACCACTGGGCTCGCCCCACTCCACAATTCACCTTGAAGCTTGGCAATAACCTCACTACCACGACATGGAGAAATCATTTGATGCAAGCTTCCGCCGATTGGAATAATCCGGTTGCGGCGGGTGCGAATTTTACTCCCGTTTTAACTTCGGTAGTTGCCGGACAGACCTCGGCCAAGCGCTGCCAAATGGTAAGTGGCACAACGCAAGTGTGCAATAACAAATATGGTAATAATGGCTGGCTTGGTTTGGCATCGATTAGAATTGCGAATGGGGAACATATCACCCATGGCACCGCCAAGATGAACGACACTTATTTTAACACCGCCAAATATGGAAACCCCAATGAGCGTCAGCACGTGATGTGTCAGGAGATTGCCCACACCTTTGGTTTGGGT
>CAYZLH010000004.1:16045-22391 GCA_964478795.1 uncultured Bdellovibrionales bacterium
TCACCAATCGGAAGACGGTAGCTCGCAAAATAGCTGTATGGATTACTTCTCCAATACTGGTGTGAATGCTACGAGCACCCAAAGCACCAAGCCGAATTTTCACGACTTCCAAGAGTTAGTGGCAATCTATGATCACGTAGATGGTTATTCTACCGTTAGCGGCGCCGCCAGTGCCGCCAATAGCGCAAATGAAGTTACGGACGATCCGCGATCCTGGGGCCAGTGGATGAGAGAGAAGAGTAAAGGTCGTAGCGACTTCTATGAGCGCCGCAATCGAGATGGCAGCATCACCATTACTCATGTGTACTGGACGGAAGAGCGAGCGGCAAAGTGTGATACTTGCGATCACCGCGATCACAATCACTAAAAAATTTCAAACAAAAGCAAGTAAAGAGGGCGGGGGCGAATTGCCCAACCGCCCTCTGCATTTTCACCGTCACGCCTAGGCCTTTTTGCTTCCAAGGGCAAAAAGTTGAATGGCGCTGGCCGAATCACTCGAAGTTTTCATTCGCTGCAATCCGATTTCACAGACTTCGATCGCCCTCTCCACGGCAGCCACCTCGCGCAGTTCCTCTCCGCTTTCCCGCGCGGCACTGATCAGCACCTGTGCCAAGAATCCTAACTCCGCTTGGAATGTGCAAAAATCAGTGACACTCAATCCGTGGAGATGGGCCACCAACGGACGATCTGTCCCCGTGCGACCAATGAGCAGGCGCTCCTGCACTCCTTCTTCCTCTTGAAGAAATTCCTGTAGAAGTATCTGCTGTTTAGTTGATTCTGCCTGAGATCGAACTGCCCCCAGTTGTTTTCCTTCATAATCGCGAAAATACGTTTGGCTCACGGGGTCTCTTTGCTTGAGTGACTGTAGCTTTTCTCGCGGGGTAACTTTTATCCAGCTCAGGAAAGCTTTGGCGTCGGCGGTGGAGACATACCCTTCTTTAGTTCGCCTTTGGTCCCGCGAAAAAGTCGCATCACTTTGCAACATTTCCTCTTGGGAGAGGACTTCATATAATCCTCCCTCACTTTCGCATTTGGCCTCCGTCGTTTTTTGCAACCGATACACGATGCGGGCGCAGAGGGATTGATCTTCGGAGTCGAGGTCGAGTAGGAGGGGCTGCAAATATTCCCAGGGGGCTCCTGGTTTGGCCAGCAATAGGGCTCCAGCCAATTCTTGGGAGCAATCATTGTCTAATAGTTTTGCTAAGCGTGGGTCACTCCAGCTATCCCCAATCACGTCAATATTCATAAAGTTCAAAGCCTCGAGGTCAATGGCATTGATGTATTGGCTAAGCAAGAATGCCAAAAACTCTTCTTCCATATTAGCAAGGTGTTCGGCTGCGCGTTTGGTGCCCAGTTCGGTGAGTGCGCCGAGCCAGATCGATAAACTTTCGAGGTCGGGCTGGTCTTCACCGAGTTTTGGTTTCCACAGATCGGCATCAAGCATGGCGCTAATTTGTTCGGTGGTGGCGAGCGATAGGATTTCGGCCGAATCTTCTAAGCCAATCTTGTGAATGATTTTGAGCATGGAGCGAGCAGGGAGCGATTGAATGTTTTGGACGAGATCGGGGGAGCTGAGGATACGAGAGACGAGAGACAAATGCGAAGGTTGGTTCATCAAGGCCTCCTAGTTTGTTTTTGGGAGGATTGAATGTAGCAGAACTTTTAAAATTTTTGTGAAACTAAATTTGTTTAGAAGATAATTAAAAACTTTACAAAGATTGCTACCGGCGTTAGTATAATTTTATCTCCAGATAAATCTCTGAACGTCCATCAGCAACGTAAATTCTGCAAAAATCATCCCGGCACCAGGCGACGCCTTAGAGATATCATGTATTTCAAATACTTATCGAACTAGTAGGAGAGCGTAGCCACACAGCGCCCCTGCGCCAACCAGCCAGGCGGAATTCATTTTGTAGCGAAGCAAAACTGCCCCTGCGCCAAGGAAAATGCAAACTGACGGTAGATCCAAGAGTGCGGATCGACCTAATTCCCACGACACATAAGCCATTAAGGCCAACGAAGCGACATTCACGCCATCTAGAAAGGCAGCAGCCAGCGGAGATTGCCGCATTTTGGGCAAGAACGGAGCCGTGATCGCCACAAAGAAGAAGGCCGGAAGAAAGATTCCGAGTGTCGCCAGGAGTGCGCCACTGTTACCGGCGAGTAAATATCCGATAAAGGTGGCGGTGGTGAATACCGGTCCTGGGGTCATCTGTCCCACAGCAATGGCATCGAGCAATTGATTGTGGGTAAGTAGATGCAGGCGATCCACAAAATCTGCTTGGAGAAAAGCTAGTAGTACATAACCGCTCCCGAAAAGTACCGATCCGATTTTTAAAAAGATGAAGAACAAATCTTGCAATTCAATCGAAGCAGTTTCCTTAGCAAAATTAGCCCAAGCTTTCACTGAAGTAAGGAGCGAAACGACAAATCCTATCATCATCCAACGTTTTGTTTTCTTTGGGTGAAAGATTTGAATGCTCATGGTGATAAATCCAATCATTAACAACAGGAAAATTTCGTTCACCCCGATGAGCAAGGCCAGAATCGAGCTTATTCCAAGCACGGCAAGTGTTGGCGATTTTACTGAACTGCGCCCGAGGCTCCAAAGGGCCTGTAAAACAATCGCGATGATAACTGGCTTGATGCCATAGAGAATACCGGAGACTTCGGGAATGCTGCCATATTGAACATAGGACCAAGCGAGAAGCCAAACGATCAGCATCGCGGGCACGATAAAAGATAGTCCCGCCACTAGAAGTCCCCACCATCCCCTTTGCTGATGACCGATATGAATGGCAAGCTCGGTGGAGCTCGGTCCAGGGATGAGATTTGTTGCGCTTACATAATCGAGAAATTTTTCCTCGCTCATCCACTTTCGTTTATCTACCACCTCATCTTTCATCATGGCGATGTGGGCAGCGGGTCCACCAAATGCCGTTGAGCCAAGCTTCGCGAAAAGAAGGGCCAGCTCGAGCAGAGAGGTTTCCTTTGGTGAGAATGGAGTGGCGGCGCTAGGGCTTTTCATGCTGGCGCTAGCATTTCAAAAAAATTGCCCGATGTAAAACGTGGAAAACTGCCAGTGAGTCTTAGCCGCATTTGGGTCGCAGAAAGCCGCTGGTATGGGCCCCGAATACGATCCGCAACCCGGGCTAAGTGTTTAAAGGTATTAGGAAAAGCCCAATTCTATTTTTTGGACGATTAAGTATAATGAGGTTAGCTATTCCATCCCTAATTGTACTGGTGTTAATCGCCTGGTTTATCTGGAACACGGGTGGCTCACGCCAATCTTTCAGCCATTTTACCTCGACGGAAACTTCCGCAGCAGTTCCAGTTACCAAAAGAACGGGACGGGCAAATAAGCAGGGTGAGCGTTCCCTCGCTTCGCAGCCCTTCGCGCAAAAGGAGTCGAGCACCGAGCAGATTGCAAGTACCGAATGGCAAAAAATTGTTCAGGATAGAATGTCGCAGTTTGGAAAAGAAATGGATCTCATTTATGAACTCCCCCCCTGTGAAAAGCAAAGGCTTCTCAGAGAAGCTTCGCTGCGTTTTGATCCACCAAAGAGTTGTCCTGAGTCGCGAAAGATTTATGAAAATCTATTTCAGGTAGCAAATATCTTGGATCGACAATGCAATGAAATTTCTGAGCGGATGCACACAATGATCGAGGTGGGTCTCTCCTGTGTGGGGGATGAAGACTCTAAGGATTATGCGATGGCCACCGAAATGATGGATGGGCTAGAGAAAAGATTCCAAGATGATCTCCGTCCCTATGTCACTAAGTTAGTTGGCGATGAATCCTTGGCAAATGAAAATTTTGCATTTAGGCCCGAAGGCGAATTTCGCAATCCCGGTTGTGCGCTGGTGCCGATTATTACTCGTGTGTTTGTGCGAACTTCCTCGAACTTCCAGGGCATGCATTTCGGGGTGGCGAGAAATGAAATTCAAGAAATATGTGCCAGTGCTCGCGAAGGTCTAAAATATGATGGGTTCTATAACGATTACCTCCGTTATGGGGAGAATGGAAATCCGGCAATGAAGCAGAGGTACTTTGAAGAGCAACAGATGGGCGTTGGTCAATCTAGTGAGTGATTGCGTGGCGCCCTCCTCGGCCGTTGGTCCTAAAATGAGCCCAGATTGGCCCTCAACTGTTTGAAATTATTAAATAAAGTAGCAGACCCCTTATTTGGCCGATAAAGCCTATATGAGGTTTGTGATCCCGTTCTGTTTCATTTTGGCAGTTGCCTGTTGGCAACTCTGGAGTTCAGGGAATTCCGTCGGACCGGTGGGGGCCAACGTATCTACTGCCGAGCCATCCGAGATTAAAAAAACCAAACTTGCAGATGAGTCATTCAAAAAAGTGGTGCGCGCTACCGCCTCTGAATCCACGACTCGTAAGATGACGAACTTAAGCGCACTATCAATTTCCGACAGAAATAAAATAATTGAAAATGCCTTGGCGCAAATGGGAAAAGAGATTGAGAAACTGGATAAACTACCTCCTTGTGATCAACAAAAACTTCTCAAAGAAGCTGTTCTCCGTCACGAGCCGTCGAAAGATTGCCCCATGGCAAGAAAAATTTATGAAGATATTTTTCAGGGAGCCAAGCGCGCCGAAGAGCAGTGCCTAGAGCTTTTGGGGACGATTACTAAAATCTTCGAATCTGGAAAAACATGTAAGGGCGGAACCCTCATCGATGGATATGATCCATTTAGGTTGGTGTCCAATTTAAAAATTCAGTATCAAAACGAGCTCCTCAAATATTTAGAACATGGCATTGACGAGGTGCCATTTGAGGGTGAGTTTCCTAGTGCTGAGGGAGAGTTTCGTGATCCTAGCTGTGCGGTAATGCCAATAGTTTATATGCTATATCGAAAGAGGGCATTGAGCTTTCACGCTCAGCATTTTGGCGAGGTGGACATTGGAATCGATGAGTACTGTAACGGTGGATATGATCAACCGTTTTACCTAGAGTACATTCGCTACGGTGAAAACGGAAATCCAGCGATAAGTCCGCAGCAACGTCAGCCACAATGAAATGACAGCTTAATGCGCAAAAGTTATTTAGAAAATTCCTGCTCATGTAACCAGGCCGCATGTCTTGGCGGGCTTTTCGTTTTGCTCCACTCTTCTAACATGGCCGGAGCAATTTCTTTCAAGTGAGTCATTTGCTCGGGGCTGCCGGTCACACACGTAAGTTCCACGCGATGCCCGTTGGGATCAAAGAAGTAGATAGACTCAATAATGCCGTGATTGGTTACGCCTAAAACATCTAGTCCTTTTTCTTCCAATTCTTTCTTCGCTGCCAGCAGTGCCTGGTGGTTTTCTAATTGGAAGGCGATATGTTGCACCCATTGCGGGGTGTTTTCGTCGCGTCCCATGTCTCTTTGTCCGGTTAGTTCAAAAAACGCCAAAATATTTCCCCGTCCGGCATCGAGAAAAATATGCATATAGGGATTTGGCTCTTTCGTCGAAGGCACTTTGTCTTCGGCGATACAAACGAGTAGATCCATATTCAAATAGTTGCGATAGAATTCTGCCGTGGCTTTGGCATCTTTACAGCGATAGGCTACGTGATGAATTTGTTCGATTTTGATCATGCTTCCACCTTTTTAGACCGGGCAATTAATTGACGTAAATCGTGAGATTGAGTGTCGCTACCACATTCGAAGTTTTGCAATTCAGCTTGGGAGTGAATCATTCAGCACTCACCTTTCGATCGAGTTCATCTAGACTGTTGTAAAGCTGGGGCAAATTTTCAATGAGAAACAGTCGCTTTTGCATTTCATCGATATTGAATTCTTGGTGGCGAATTTGATCAACGTCGAAGGGGAGCACTTCCGGCTGAGAGCTAAGGGCATACTGGCACTCGCCCAAGGAAGAGGCGATGCCAGCGCCAAAAATGCGGTTCCCTTTTGGCGTTTTGATCAGCCCAAATTCGATGGTGAACCAAAAAAAGCGCTCAAACTGTCGATGCTTCTCCGGCTGATCGAGATACTTGCAGGCAAGTGCACCTAAGCGTTGGCAAAAGTCGGCGTAATCTTTATGAACCAAAAAGGGCAAATGTCCATAAAGGTCGTGCACAATGTCTGGGGCTGGAGTGTAGCTAATATCTTGTCGGTCGCGAATAAAGTTTCCAATGGGGAAAATTCGTTGGGCCAAAAGCGAATAGAAGCTCTTACCCTCTTCAAAACCGTCCACAAACATTCCCCGAAAGCCTGTCCGTTCAAAAAGGCGTTCATTGATTTTTTCGAGATCGGGGATTTGGTCTTCGCGAATTTCTAGAATGTCGATTCCCTTTTGGAAAAGATCAATGATCAGATCATTTCGAACTTTGGCGTGCTG
>CAYZLH010000005.1:0-14326 GCA_964478795.1 uncultured Bdellovibrionales bacterium
ATTGATGCGATTTCTTTTTTGAACAGTAGTGTCTGGATTTTGTGGATGTTACGAAAGAGTCCCAAATTACGAACGAAACAGAAGCGAGGCCAACTAAAGCATCCGTTCGCCGACTGGCTGGAAGGATTCCGTGTCACCTTTGCCAATAAAACACTGGCGCCTTACTTGTTTGGACAAGGTCTACTTGGAATAGCCTATGGCGTATCGGGAGCCACCATCCGCGCCCATCTGTTAGGGACGCTCCAAATTCCTGCGACACAATTCGCTTATTATGCTCCAGCCATCCGTTCCTTATCGCTCCTAGGCGCATTCACCACCCACACTTATGCCAAAAGAATTCGCATCACCCGCATGGTTCATTTGGGTACTTTTTTTATGGTGATTGGTCGATTGGGCATTGGGTGGGTGCAATCTTTTTCCTGGTTTGTGGGGTTCATGGGCATCCAGCAATTTGGCAACGCTTTACTTGCGCCGGCCTCGCGCACCATTACAATGAAAAACGTGGAGTCCGAAGTTCGTGGCCGGGTGGCATCCTTTCGTTCTTTAGTGGTTCATACCTCCACAATTTTGGGACATTTTTTAGCTTTGTGGCTCTTCCCATGGGGAACCACCACTATTTTGCGGTTTGTTCCCATCATCTCGCTGGCAGTTTTCGTGCTCTACACCTTAAACAAAAGTTGGCAAGAAAATCTCGATTGACCTTTGGTTTTACGGGATTTATCTTTCCATTGTTAGGGAGTAATCGCTCGATTCTATCGAGGAAATGATCGACATACTGGGAAATTTCCCCGGTCATTTCTAGGCCTAATCGCCAATGATGAGACTAGCAAGGTCGTACACACACGCCTTGCGGTCTTCCTAAAGCACCACAAGGCATAAACCGAGGTCTTTATGGAAGTTCTGTTAAGCTCATTCTTTTTGGTATTTTTCAGCGAAATCGGCGACAAAACCCAGCTGCTCACACTTTTACTAATCACAAAATATCGGCGACCTTATACTATTCTTGCCGCAATCTTCCTTGCCACTCTTTTGAATCATGCCTTCGCTGCTTATGTGGGGCAATTCGTAATTCACTATGTACCTCCGCAGTTCGTCAAATGGATTCTCGCCAGCTTATTTTTTTCCTTCGCCATTTGGGTACTTTTTCCCGACGACGAAGAGGCGCTTTCCGCGAAAAAGAAATTCGGCGTCTTTATGACTACGCTGGTAACGTTTTTCCTAGCCGAAATGGGCGACAAAACTCAACTCGCCACCGTCGCTTTAGGGGCTCGCTACGAGCACTTCCTCGCGGTCACGGCGGGATCTACCTTTGGACTTTTAGGATCCAATGCACTCGTAGTATTTCTCGGAAAAAAGTATCTCAACCGAATTCCAAAGAAATGGATCTTTC
Organism: uncultured Bdellovibrionales bacterium; assembly: GCA_964478795.1. Classification (GTDB taxonomy): domain Bacteria; phylum Bdellovibrionota; class UBA1018; order CAIPTA01; family CAIPTA01; genus JAKFYM01. Next base: position 1,391 of record CAYZLH010000005.1, read on the forward strand.
GCTTATCCAGCTTCCTGTTCTTTATCTTCGGATTGGGAATTCTTTTAGATTTTTAACCATCAATCTCGAACTGGCGGAGGCATATCGATTTTGACGGGCTCTGGATCACCAAAACAATTGTGATTCCAAAGAAAAACTTTTTTCACTTCAAATTCACCACCAGGAGCTGGAGTGTTTTCGCGCATGTAATACAATTGGTAGGATTGCAGTAACTTGCCCTCTTCTTTCGAACCGCTCAAATCATTCCATTCGCGGCAGGCGTATTTACCAAAAGCCAAACGAATGGCATTTTCATTATTTTCCACCCAAACGTTAGTTAGATATTTTCGCCATTGCGTGGATCGATAGAGTGGGAAAAACTCTTCTGGCTTTTCCCAAGATACCTCTCGGCGATTCCAAGTATCAAACTTAGTTCCATCTTTTAAAGTACCGTCGAGAACAAACCATCCATCACCACGCATGGGATAGGGAGCAAACATACTCCAATATTGGTCAAGCCTGAGGGGAAGAACAAAATTACGAATCCATTCGGGAACTGGCTTTTTCTCTGGTGATGCCGTGATGGTGTTCCAAGCTAGGATACTTAGGAGCGAAACTAGCACAAAGCTATTGGAAAAAATCGCGCGCAGTTTATTCTCTTTCCAAACAACCACCGAAGGTAGCCAGTCGATTTTCTGGAAAATTCTATCCTGAGAAACCTTCGGTAGAAATTTTTCGATGAGATTCATCCACGAGGATGGCAAAAACAATAGCCAAGCAACCATGCATGCCCAAGGGAAAAGCCCCAAATACATCGTAAGAAACAATCCAAGATGTAAACCGATAAACGCGAAGGGAAGCACAATTCGAATCTTTTTTTGCGCGAACGGAATCAGAAAGAGAATCGGACCCACTAATTCTAAATAATAGGTCTTAAACGTCATTAATTTTAGCAACTCTGGAAAATTTTGTAACCATTTCCCAAGAGGCGTGGTGAATTGATCGAGATGAACGGCATAGTAAACTGCGAAAAAATCACGATTCCAATCTGGGTGGTTTTTTAGAATTGCTGTGTAGAAATACATACACAAGAGTTGGAGAAGTATTGCCAAGGAAGCTAGGTTTTCGACACCTTCTCCGTCATAGGAATTGCCTCTTCTCCTAAGGCACACTCGGTCCAAGCTGTAACGAGCCCCCAGCGGAAGGAACATGCTCCAAAATAACATGAGACGAATAAGGGCATCGCCGGAATGGAGAATTAAATGATTTCGGCCCTGCAATGAGACAAAAAAGAGCCACGTCAAAACCGTAACCAGGCGAGTTTGATAACCGACGATAAGACAGACGGCGAGTAGAAAGCCCAAACCCATGAAAAGGGATTGAAACCAGAATGCGCCACTGGCCATGTGTAGAGACACTGACCACCATCCCAAATCCTGAATGGCTAACGTACGAGGGACTATCCCGCGATCAGTATAGAATGCCGTTAGGTCGAGGCACTTCGTGACTAAATCAAAAAATAAGACCAATCCAAAGCAGACACGAAATAAAGCTAGAGTCCGAAAATCAATAAAGGCCAAGTCCTGAAAAGACTTGGCCCCAATTTGTTTCAACATATTCATGAGAGTTTCAGTATAAACTTACTTTTACTCTCTTGTCTCGGGTGAACGAGATCTTAATTACGACCGCCGCCGTTACCGTTTCCGTTACCGCCGCCGTTACCGTTTCCGTTACCGCCGTTGCCTTGACCGTCGCCGCCGTTGCCTTGACCGTCGCCGCCGTTGTCGCCATCGCCGCCGTCGTTTCCGCCGCCGTTGTCGTTAGCTTTTCCGTCGCTGCCACCGTTGCCGCCGCCGTTATTGCCGCCGCCGTTGCCTTGGCCATTACCGTTGTTTCCGCCACCGTTTCCGTTGCCGTTTCCACCGTTGCCTTGACCGTCGCCGCCGTTGTCGCCATCGCCGCCGTCGTTTCCGCCGCCGTTGTCGTTAGCTTGGCCGTCGCTGCCGCCGTTACCGCCACCGTTGTTTCCGTTGGCATTACCGTTGTTACCGCCACCGTTTCCGTTGCCGTTCCCGTTGTTGCCGCCACCGTTTCCGTTGCCGTTACCGTTGTTGCCGCCACCGTTTCCGTTGCCGTTACCGTTGTTGCCGCCGCCGTTATTTCCCCAGCCGCCGTTGTCGCGGTCGCCGCCGCCGCCGCCATGATCGCAACGATCATTGTATTGACGTCGAGCCAAGCACTGCGTGGTGTTCAAAAGCTTGTTACCAGAAAGAATGTAGCAACGATTTTTGTAAGCTTTAGGAGCGTTAAGATCGCAAGACTCTGCACCCTTTACGCCTCCGTAGGCCAAATAAACTTTTCCATTATTATCGGCTTTCAAGCAGCCGTTCAATCCGGCCAAGGAACTCTTTTTGAAGAGCTGTTTAGCGGAGTTCATTTGAAACTGACCAGAGGTATATTTCCCTTGGTTCACCATTTTCTTGTTAAAGAAAACAGATGGCTTCTCGCCTCTTTGCAATCCGTCGTTAACGGAATTGTCGCAATAAAGAGCTACGCCTACTAGGCAGCTTTCTACTTCGCTTTTTGTTAAAGTTCTTAATTGCTTTCTGTAATCGCAGCTATCATTTCTCCACCACGAAGCTTGCGCCTGGGCAGACACGAGAGCAGCACTAACCACTACTGCGGCCAATACGAATTTCATCTTCACTCCTCAAATACTGTGTGTTCTTGTTGTTGGGCCGCGATTATGCCTCAGTTTAGGCGCCACATCAATAATAATTTACGCTTATGGTCAAAAAAGTAAGTGATTTAATTTCATGGACTTATGAAGTTACAATAAATAGCCGAGAGTAAACCCCAGGCAACGGGCCTACTTCTGGGGGTTAACTCCGCGAAAAGATTAGAATTGTATTTTGGCTCCCAATCCCCATTTTTCTTGATTGCGGAACACCCCAACTCCCCAGTGCCAGGAGGGCTGGTAGAGCAGATTTGTTTCCCACTCGGCTCCTTCTTTTTCCCGCCAGTTTACCTTGGCCTCGGAAAGAAAGTTTTTCGTCCATTGAAATTTCTTCTCTGCTTGTAAGCGTAAATCCGCTTTGTGATCTACAAATACATCAGCCTCGATCAGGAATGGCAGGATCACGCCAACCCCAATCATTCCGCGTTGGTGTTCGAGAAAACTCGTGCCCCCCACAATCCAATTCCAATAATTCCCCTGCCAACGGCGATAGAGCAGATCCCCTTCCATTTTCCATTTACGGTCTTCTTCTTGAGACTCTACGGTAAGGCTGACAGAGTCCCAGGTCCTCATGAGCTGAAAATTTGCGGCAGCCATTTGCGTAGCTGCTTCCAACGAACCTTTCCAATAAATATGATCGTGCAAATGGGGATCATGTTTTTGGTGTTGCGCAACCGTCGCCGATGGTGAAAATGTGGAATATTTCACCACACGGGCCATGCCAGTTTTCATGTGAAACAGATTGTGACAGTGGAGCATCCATTCACCGGGTTCATTGGCGAGAAACTCAATCGTCCTTTCGCTATGAGGAGGCACATCCACTGTATGTTTTAACGGACTGCGGTCTCCGCCGGCATTCAACACGCGGAAAAAATGTCCGTGTAGGTGCATCGGGTGATGCATCATCGTTTCATTTACCATCGTGTAACGAATCACCTGACCCTCGTGAATGATCAGATTGCGATCTTCGTGGATGGCTTTTCCGTTGATATGCCAAACATACCTTTCCATATCGCCACCCAAAACAAGTTTTACTTCTAAGACTTTCTGGTCTGGGGAAAATGCTGTTTTTTCTTTTGCTCGCAGGTGATCCACGGTTACTGCCTCAGCCAAAATGTCGTCTTTAGCTGGTGCGTTCTTAGCGGGGGCCGAATGGCCAGCGTGAGGATCTTTGGTCGCAGGTTTTTTTGCACTGGCGTGATCCGTATGCGCTTGGTGCTCATTGTGACTGGAGAGCTGCGCATGATCGCCGTGGCCTTCGTGATTGCTTTTCGCCGGCGCCGTCGCTGTTTCGCCGTGAGTATTATGGCCGCTATGATCGGAAGCGCCACTTTGATCCACATGCCCATTATGACTTGAGGTGCTACCATGGTTTCCGTGTCCACCGTGATCCATTGGCGCATAAAGATCTATTGGAGCCTTCGTCGGAGCGTTCACTTTTTCGCCCATCCCAATCCAGGCGGATCCATAGCCCGTGATATCTTGAACCGTGGCTCGCAGTTCATAGTTTTTATGTTCGGGAACGGTAAAAAGAATGTCATAGGTTTCAGCCATTCCCATTAAGAGTTCACGGGCCCAAAACGGCTGCACATCAGTCCCGTCAGCGGAAATTACCTGAAAGGGAAGTCCGGCCAGAGAGACATAAAAATATGATGAGGCACCGCTATTGATAATACGAACGCGAACTTTTTCTCCAGGATGGGCCACGGCCATTTGGCTTTCCTTCTTGCCATTAATGAGAAAGGCATCATAACCCACGTCGGATAAATCCATGCCCCCCATGCGCATCCATTCGTTTTTTAGTAACTCGCCAAGGCCGCCGGCCCCTATGGCACCAAAATACGAGCGGATACTGTTCTTCTTATATAGGTAGTAATCACCGTCTTTTTTTAGTTTTTTGAGAATAGTGTCGGCATTTTCATCGGACCAATCACTAAGAATGGCCACTAGATCGTGATCCACTTTGAGCTGAGATTTTTTCGGCTCAATGATAAACGCGCCATACACACCCTTTTGCTCTTGGAGACCTGTGTGTGAATGATACCAATAGGTGCCGTGCTGCCGAAGGGTGAAACGAAAGGTATGGGATTTACCCGCATGGATTGGCGGCGTATTTACATAAGCTACGCCATCTTGTTCTGGTGGAAGCAATAGCCCGTGCCAATGGATCGAGACTTCCTCGTTCAAGCGGTTGTGGACGTTAATATTCACTGTATCGCCCTCTTGAAATCGTAAGGTCGGGGCCGGAATTCCGCCGTTCACCATTAAAGCGAAGTCGACCTCTTTCTTTCCGCTTAAGTTGACAGATTTTTGTTCCACTACAAGGTCAACGCTTTTCTCAGCAGCCATGGCCTGACTAGAAAATACGACAGCTAACATAATTAAAAATTTCATTTTTCCGCTCCTGTTTCTAGGTTCGTTAAGATAGGACAATCTGGGCGAGTATCGCCATGACAATTTCTGGCCAAAAATCGCAATGAGTCAGCCATTTCTTGTAATTCCAGAATTTTATTCTCCAGAGTACGTAAATGTTCCACAGCCAGAGATTTTACCTCTTTGCTGGCGCGCGATTTGTTTTTCCACAAGCTCACTAATTTTTTGATCTCTTTCATCGAGAAACCCAACCCCCGCGCTCGTCGCACAAATATCAGCACGTGGACATCGGTTTCCGTATAGCGCCGATACCCGGCCAATGTGCGGCTAGCCTTGGGAATTATGCCGATGGATTCATAGTGCCGAATCAATTTTGCGTTCACGCCTGATGCTTTAGCTGCTTCACCGATATTCATTTTTTCCCCCATCTCTTTAACAATAAGGAATTGGTCACTACAGAAACACTACTGAAGGCCATGGCCGCGCCGGCAATCATGGGATTGAGAAATCCAAGTGCCGCCAACGGAATGCCAATAACATTATAAATAAAGGCCCAGAAGAGATTCTGCTGAATCTTGCGATAGGTCCGTTTGGAAATATCGATGGCATCGGGGATCAAGAGAGGATCTCCGCGCATGAGGGTGATTCCGGCCGTATGCATCGCCACATCTGTTCCCGTAGACATCGCCATACCCACATGGGCCGCGGCCAAGGCCGGAGCATCGTTGATGCCATCGCCAATCATGGCTACCGTTAATCCTTGGGCCTTCAATTCTTGAATCACCCGCGATTTATCTTCGGGAAGTACTTCCGCCCTTACCTCCTGAATGCCTAGCTCTTGCGCCACTGCTTGGGCGCTGGCCAAGTTATCACCGGTCACTAAAATTGAACGAATTCCCAACTTCTGCAATTTTTTCAGCGTAAGGAAAGAGTTTTCTTTGAGGCCATCCCGAAAAGCGAAGGCCGCAATAATTTCTTTACCTTCAGCGAGAAAACTCTGCGTGGAACCCGTATTGGTTTTAGACCATTGCTCGATCGACTGCAGAGAGCACCCAATTTTCTCCATCAGCTTGCGAGAACCAAAATGCACTTCTTTTCCTTGAATGCGTCCCCACACGCCAAATCCCGGAATTGCTTTGCTGTCTTCCAAAGAAACGGGCTGAGCTCCCTTGGCTTTGGCAAATTCCACTAAGGATTTTGCCAAAGGATGTTCCGAACTTTGCTGAAGGGTAAGCGCAAGGACTAAATCGCTTTCCCCATTTTTCAGCCAGAATTGATGCACTTTTGGTTTGCCCTCAGTGAGAGTTCCCGTTTTATCAAAGGCCACAGCATTTACCTCATGAGCGATTTCTAAACTCTCCGCATCTTTAATGAGAATGCCATGTTTGGCCGCCACTCCAGTGCCCACCATGATGGATGTCGGCGTCGCTAATCCGAGCGCACATGGGCAAGCGATCACTAAAACAGCCACCGCATTCAGCAATGCTTGTTCCCAGTTTCCGGCAAATAATCCCCAGGCCAAAAGAGTTACTAGCGCCAGCGAAATCACTACGGGCACAAATATGGCGCTGACTCGATCCACCAACTTTTGGATGGGGGCCTTTTTCGCTTGGGCATCCTCCACCATGCGAATGATTCGCGATAGCATGGTGTCGCTGCCCAAAGCAGTTATTACCACTTTCACGCTTCCTTCTCCGTTCACGGCACCAGCGGTAACAGCATCTCCCTCCCCTTTGCTGACGGGCAATGATTCTCCGGTCAAGAAGGATTCATCAAATTGACTAGAGCCTTCTAAAATCTTTCCGTCCACCGGCACTCGTTGGCCGGCCCGCACGAGCACGATTTGCCCGAGCTGGGCTTTGCTTAAAGAAATTTCCCGAACATCGTTGCCTTCGATAATCGTTAGTGTCTCGGGCTGCAAGGATTGCAGCGCGCGAATGGCTTCTGTGGTTTGCTGCTTTGCTCGCAACTCCAAATATTTTCCCAAGAGAACGAGTGTGATGATCACTGCTGCACTCTCGAAATAGAGAGGCGAATGGCCGTTTTGATCAAAAAGTAGATGATAGACACTCAATCCAAAGGCGGCACTTGTTCCTAAGGCGACAAGTAAATCCATATTCCCTGTTTTGGCCCGAATCGCGGCCCAGGCCGAACGATAGAATTTTGCCCCGAAATAAAACTGCACTGGAGTGGCTAATACAAGTTGAGCCCAACCAGGCAGCATCCAATGTTTGCCAAAAAGTTCAAAGATCATGGGAACCATCAGGGGCAAACTTAAAATCGCCGAAAAAATAACCTCGCGGCGATAGTTGGCGAGTTTATTGGTGGGCGCTGCCTGAGATTTTTCGCGATATTCGTAGCCGGCTTTTTCAACAGCGGCTTTTAATAACTTAGAATCAAACCCCTTCGTTGTGGTGACCGAGGCGGTTTCCGTCGCTAAATTCACTTGAGCATCAATTACCCCGGGCATTCGTAATGCCTTTTCCACCCGACCCACGCACGAAGCACAGGTCATTCCCTCTACTCCGAATTCCACTTGATTCACTTCTCGATTGGGTTCCATATTCACAGCTCCTCTTGTTCAGTATTTACCTTCCTTTTCAGAATAAAGCTTCCAAAGATTGGAAGGTCAATGCCATCATCCTCTATTTTTACTAAGACTGTAAGCCAATGAAACCATTAAGTTTATTTCGGTTCCTTTCGACCCTATTCCCTCCCTTGACCCTCCCCCATAGGAAAGGAGGAACCTGTATTAGCCCGAATGATCGGGCCTAACCTTGAGGTAAGTATGAAAGTATATCAAGTACAAGACATGACCTGTGCATCCTGCGCTAACGTAATCTCAATTGCTCTGGAGAATTTTGATCCGAAAGCTACAGTGCTCATTGATTTAAAAAAATCCACCGTAACTTTTGATTCCGAAAAAAGTAGTCAAGAGCTCGCGCGCTTTTTGGAAAATCTGGGTTTTCCTGCCAAAAAAGTTGCCGCTTAGCTGGGTATTATGGGAGCGCTTTCTTCAAGGCGCTCCCAATTTTTTTCCAGGTCTTCTGGTCAAAGCTGATTTCCATCTCTAAACCAATATGCGACTCATTCCAGTGATCGATCTTGCCGGTAAACCGTGGGGGGAAATTTAGATCGTTCATGGTGTGCAAACGTAATTCCAAGGGGCGACTCTTTTTGCGCAGAATTTTGATGCGCATATAGGGAGGGGCATCTTTGCCATCAACTTTGGTGATCTCCACCTTCTTTTCCTGCGGCATTACCTTTACGGAATACTGGCCATTTTCGGTGGCCACACTTTCTTCCAAAGTTTTATCTGCCGAAAATGCGACGCTCGACACCAGTAACAACAAAAATGCAAAAATTTTCATAAATACTCCTAGCGATAAACTTCGCTTAAGATTTTAAAAGCGTCAACCGCTGTAAAAATTCCTATTACTTTCGATTTTTCAGCCACCAATACCGCGCCGTACTTGTGTTCAGCCATTTTGCCAAACACCTCAGCAACCGCAGTATCAGGGCTTACCACGTAGGGATCTGCCGTCATCACATCCTGCACCGTAAGGCCTTCGCCAAATTTTGCCGCTAACTTAACATCACGATCGGAAAGAATTCCCACGATTTTTCCACCCTCTAGTACGGGAAGGTGACGAATCTGAAATTTCTTCATTTGTTCTTCGGCCTTTTTTAAGTCGATCTCTTGACCAATACTGTGAGGGAATTGTTGCATAATATCCGCGATTTTCTTTTTCATACTTACTCCTTATTACCTGTGAAATTTTGGACCAAAAACGATAACTGGTAAACTCTTTCGACGAAATAACTCATAGGCGGCGCTGCCAAAAAAGAAGCGCTCCACAGCGGTCGAACGAGAAGATATTGCCAATAAATCAATTTTTTCCCGCTTTGCTTGGGCCAAAACCTGATTTCCAGATAAAAATCCTAACTTGGGACAATCAATGACATAACGAATCGCAGTTTTTGGGGAAATCTTTTTCACCCAACGCTCTGCTAATTGCTTGGCCGATGCTTCTTGTTCAGTAAAAAAGCTCTCACTGAAACTCCCCGTAACATCGCTGCCACCATAAGGCAATGGTAGATTCAAGGAGTGATATAAGACGATTTCTTCAAGCAAAAGATGTCGACGAATGTATTCCAGCTGTTGAAACGATTCGACTGAGAAGTCTGTTACGAACAATAATTTACACCCATCCGTATTTTTCCACTGATTCGGTACAAAAATGACCGGCACCTTTGCGCGCAATAAGAGCGTTTCCGCAAAGCTACCCGTGGCCCATCGTTTTAGTCCCCACCGAGCATGACTGGTTACGGCAATCCACGGTTCTCGCGATTTTTCCCACGCCTGTAAGAATATCCGGATGGTTTCTTCGCGGGAAAAGCTGGCGGAAAGTAGTAGACGAAACTTCGCAATACCCATCCTCGCCAAAACCTTTTTCATTCGAATTTCCCAGCGCGCCCGGGCTTGGCTGGTCAAAATCTCTGGGGATTGTAAAACTGCGATGGAAGTAACGGATAGATTCCACTTACGCCAGAACGCTCGATAGTCCGCGAATGTGTAGCTTTGGTCGCTGTCGGGGTCAAAAGCATACAGTAAGGAAGATTTTTTAGGCATCTCGATCCGGCTCCGCTTGAAGTTTTCGTGCAAATCTCATTTCAAGAGACGTGCCAAACAAAAATTCTTAGGGACCGGGTGATGGACACAGCACTTGGGTATTCGCCGCTCCACAGCGATAAATTCCTCCCCAGCTCGCCTTTTCGCCTATTTGTGATTGGAACTTTTCGCGCAATTCACAATCAAACGTGGGACCGAAGGCATGGTGACAGGTCATATTGGCTATTTCCGCCGTTTCTCGCTGCGGGAATGTTCCTCCTGCACCGAGAGCCGGAAAGATCAATTGACTAGGTGGCTCCGATAGCCCACCTACCTTCCGGCAAGTCAAAATCTCCTGTTTAGGCTGGGCATTCAGCTTTGGAAAACGAAACTCAATTCCCTTGATCGCCGCGGTACGAATTGGGCCGTTGGTCTCAAAGGGAACGATTTCTAGATCCGCCAAGTAAAGACCGTCTTCTAACTTCCGCCACTGAACCAAGCGGAGATCTTTCACCATTTCCCCCGATAATCCCCCACCCTTGACTGCCTCTTTTACATAGGCAATCACGTTGGAATCTGCAGGATTACGATGGAGCCAAATCTTTTCTAGAGGCGCATCTTGGGGAATGGTCGGAGAGATCTTTTTGTCATCAATCAGCTTAACCGCAAACGTTTTCCCCTTAAAGTTCGCTTCGCAGACTTCCGGGTCAGACAAGGCCTCCGTGATCATTGCCTTTAGCTGCACCAAATCCATTTTTGCCGCAATGCGACTTCCGGAGCGAGAAAAGTTCACCATGGATGAAGTTAAAAAGTACACCAGCGCAATGCCGATGGAGCCCGCCAAAAGTACTTGAAGTAATGTAAATCCGCGTTCATCGAATTTATTCTGCATAGAGTAAGAATGACGCTATTTATGAGAAAAATCTACTCGAAGAACGGGGCATACTTTCCCGTTATTTACAGCCATAGACCGACACCCATTTTGAAATTGGATGATACTGCCTCCCTCGCCCCGTCAACTTTCGCCTATCCCCTAATAAAGCCTTACAAGGCAAGGCCTCGCTCTTTTCAATTCGCAGCGCCCTGGGATAGTTTCGTCGCTTCTTTGGGGGGAAGAGTTTATGGGACTATTTTTGCTTTGGATCACCTGCGTGTTTGCGGCGGACTCCGTTCCCGACCGATTCATCGAAGTAAGCCCCGGAATTTTCCGCAGCGCTCAACCGGAGGGCGATGCCTATTACACACTCAAGAATATTGGTGTGAAGACACTGGTCAACCTCAGTGACGATCCCTTTGGCCAAGAAGCAGATCAGGCGGCCGCTGAAGAATATGGTTTTGCCTACTTCGAAGTACCGCTGAGCGGATTCTGGGCTCCCTCCGATCAAGATGTGGATAGCGTTTTCGAAGCACTACACGTTCCCGCCAACTACCCCGTGCTTTTGCATTGCCAACATGGGCGAGATCGCACCGGCCTACTCGTTGGACTCTATCGCGTGCTATTTCAAGGATGGACTCCCCACGCCGCCTATCAAGAAATGCTCGATCGTGGTTTTCGCCCCTATTTAATTGGCTTAGATAACTATTTTCGTGATCGCACCGGCTACAGCGAAATCGAGGTTCGCAAAAAACTCGACCGCGCGCCCGCAATCATTGAAATGCCGCAACCTGCTTTTGGAGAATTTTAAATGAAACTCTTACTCGTCACCGCACTGTTGCTGACCGCTTGCGCTGGCCAAAAAATGAAGCCCGAGCAGATTCAAGAGGTGAAGGAAATTTCTGTACTGTCTCTAATTCCCGAGCAAATCCTCATTCACAATGTGGGCACCACTGTATTCCAAAATGAAGAAGGTAAGCTCCCTTTTGCAAAACTAGGACAAAACCTAATGGAGCAAAACAAGAAACTCCTACCGAAAATTGCGATTAAGTCGTTTGCTTATGACAGCAAGAAATATGCTCAATGGAAAAAAGAACGCACTTCGGGCGTTGGTGGATTCTTATCTATGCCGAATGAAGTAGACTTCACCAAAGAATATTTTTTACCATTGGCCGAGGCAGCTGGCGTAAAATATCTCGCCGTATTCTCGCCGATTCGTCACGATAATTACGTTCTCTACCCAGGCGGTTTCGGCGTTCTTTGCCGTTCAGCTTTTGGCATCTCTGGGAAAGCCGCTAGCTATGCCCTCTATTCTGGTCACCTTTGGGACGTAAAGAAAAAGGAATCCATTTATTTTGAGTATTTTACGCCTAATACAACCAACAAAGAATCTAAATTCAATTGCGATGATTTGGCTAAAATGAAAGAAGAACAAATTCAGAAAACTTTCGCCAACGATATTCTGGAAACTCAAAATTCTACGCTGCAACAGTATTGGCAAAAGTCTGGCCTGCTGAACTAATTTTTCTGCGCCTCGCGAATGGCTTCGATTCGCGAGTGAAAATTTTTCCCGATTTGCAAGGCACGCGCTTTGATTTCATCGGCTTTTTCACCTTGGGCAAATTCATCCACCGTAGCAAAGAAGAGTTGCAGCCATCGCTGAAAGTGTTCTAATTTTAGATCCAGCTCGTAGTGGGGTGGAAACGGACGACCAAAATATACTTCTTTCCCGAAGAGTAGGCTCTCCCAAAAATTATAGATTTTCGGCAGATGCAGCTCCCAATCCACCTTGGCCTGTTCAATAAAAACAGGTCCAATCAAAGGGTCTTGCTTCACGCGTTCATAAAACACGCTCACGACCGCTTCAATATCTTGGCGACTGCGAATTTCTCGCTTTTCCATCTTCTGGCAATAATGAATTTTTTTGGAATTTCCAACGGAAATCTGCATCTCTGGAAAAATGCCTCAGCCAAGGCCCGCTGAACTACTGAGCGTTAATGGAATCCGCTGGCGACCCTTCTTCCTCAACTTGGCGTCCTGGATTTCCCGTGGGCCCTTGCTTCCCCTGTCGGCTAGTAGAAACAAATGCCTCATTGCCCACTTCGGCGGGGTCACAGGTACGAGGAGACTTTTTAAACATCGCCATCACACCAGTGACTGCCAAACGTTCTGCGGTCGACGCCTCGGAAAAGGAAAAGTAGTTGCGCAATTTTTCCACAGGAACAACCACTCGCGCATCTTCCGCGCAAACTTTGGCTTGTTTATTTTCGGAACCTTCAGGGACGATGCCTTTGCTATCTTTGGCCCGACGAAACACCGCAACCGCAAATTTTCCGGTTCGGTCAAATCCCACCATCTCCA
>CAYZLH010000005.1:14336-21389 GCA_964478795.1 uncultured Bdellovibrionales bacterium
GCAATAATCTCCGCCCAAATTTCTTACTCGTGTGCCCTCATGATATCGATAAACACTTCCCTTTAGCTTATAGACCTTGCCCATTTCGAGGCCTTGTCCTTTGGGCAAGCAGTCTTCACCGCGACTTTTCAGTACTTTGGCTAAGTCTTGATCCAACTGTGACTCGAACTGTTTCTGCTTTTGCTCAAGCTCTTGAGCAACTTTGCGGGCATTTTCCACCTTTAAGTTTTCGAAATCATACTTCGGCATTACGATGTTTCCACAGCCAGTTTTCTTTTTGGTGCGAAATTTTACTGAGTCGCCATCTTGATTTAATAAAACAACTGGGCCGCCGCTAAAATCACAGGTATCTACGACTCCCTCTTGATTCACCGCGATGGTTTTTCTTTCCACTTTTATTTTACGTTCGTCATCCCAAAATGGAGGAATTTCCAAATTCATCTCTTTATCTGCGGCGAAGGCTAGGATGGTAAAAAGGATAAAGTTCATAGTTATCTCTCCGACGTAATCCAGTTAATCCAACTATCAATTGTTGTTTGTGGAAGTGCAATTCTTCCCCCGGGGTGACCCGTTCCCGTATTGGGTTTCACAATAAGTTCCGAGCTAGCTGGCGTGGTGCGATTTGTTTTTGCCAATGCCCGCGCACAGATCTGGGTGTCTGTACCGGAAACTAAATCTAATCCACTGCCGGTACCATGACAACGGGTGCAATAAGTAGCAAATCCAGGCTTCACCATAGCGGTAAATCCAGCCACGTTTTTGCACGCATTCGACACTCCGGTACGAATATTTCCGAAAGAAACCATCAGCTGGTCCATTGCTGGTCCCTTGTCGAGAAGAACAACCATGGCCGCTGGAGAAAGCACAGTGGCGGTAGTGCCTTGGTTTACCGTAGCAGTTACTAAGGTGTAGGTAGCGTCGCTGGGACGAATAACTCCATTCACAGCTAAGCGAATATCCGAGACAGTAATCGCCGACGATGTTGTCAAAATTCTGGGATTTCTTACGCGATAGGAAAAGTCGTCAAATCGCTGAATGTCGAAAGAAAATGTTGCCCCGACTAAGTTCGGAGTAATGGAATCATTGTTGGAATCAAGCGTCCAACTAATTGTCACGTAATTCGTAGGTCCCATCGGAATGGTGGCCGGAATTGGCATTGCAATGGTGTTCATGCGAATTGGTGGCATGGTGGTCGAAGTGCTAGTAGAGGTGCCGGTGCCCGTTCCCGTACCGGTACTAGTGCCGGTGCTGGTACTGGTGCCAGTGCTGGTGCCGGTACTGGTATTCGTGGATGTAGCAGTGTTGGTGGGGGCAACTGGAGTCATCAAGGCTTTCCAATTAGTAATTGCAGTTTGCATTTCCGCAGCATTGGCGGCGCAATTTCCCCAGCAATTATGCATATCCACCGAGAGTCGCTGCACCAATCGGGAATTGGCAATATTATTAAAGTCGACCTTGTTTTGGCTGATTAAAGAATCATGAGATGACTTCACATCATTCGCCGCAAAAAATGGTTGATTGGTAGCAATGTGACAGCTCACACAGCGAGCCTTTCCGATCGGATAAACCGTAGCTTGAAAGGCCGAAACAGAATCCAACGCTCCAGCTCCGGGAGCGACAACGGAGCCAGATGCCGACGTGGTTTTTGCATTTTCCCGATCCTTTATCTTCAGAGGCAAACACCCAGTGAAGAGAAGCAATACTGAAAAGATAAAATACTTCACGTTACCCCAATCTACTAAATAGTAAATATTTATCAGTTACGCCAAGGAACGGATCAGTGCCTCCAATTACATCACGGAATGCCGCCTCACTGCCATCTAATGCCATATAATTCAACACTACGGCCTTCGTCTGATTTTCCACGTTGGTGGCAATCAAACTACTTTTCGTATCGACAGCCTGACCGGTGTTTGAAAAATGTCCGATCTGACGGAGATTATTCCGCAGCGCAGGGCGCCCTCCACGAGCTTTGTAAACCAATAAAAACGAAGCGCCACGCTCACCCGAGTCACCCACCCAGGAAAACTTCCCGCGGCCATCAGTGGAATTATCTATTGTAGTGTTTGCGCTCACGCCACCATCGGTGAAAACATGAATCATCAAATCCTTCCCTTTGCGAGCCGCCAATTCTAGGCACTGTCCAATCGCTACACCAGCTTCAAAATCTTTTCTTTCGCCGTCGGCACGGTTACCAGAATGATAATCGTATCCACCTTTTGAAATTGTTCCAGCGCCAGCCACTCCATCAAGCACAAGTTTGGCAATAGTGGCCACTTTTTGATCTTCGGAACTATTCATGATGTTCGGAAACACTGCTTGCACCATGGTGTCGCGCAATGGATCATAACCATCCGCTCCCTCTTGGACCACGGCACGGCTTTTGGTATATCCGCAGGTAATCAAATCTTTTATCTGCGTGGGCAAATCTTTGGCTTGAAAAGCCGCTAAGTGTGATCCGCTCATTCTCTCGACAGCGGCCATAATTTTGTCGATTTTCGGCGGTGTGAACAAAACGTTTAGTTGACCCAGAGACACCAAGTTTCTTGCATCATTGGAATTCACTAACCGAATCGGACGGATCGCAGGGTTGATACTTAAAGCCGGAGCCGCACCATTTCCGCCCGAAGGATTCGCAGTCGTTCCAGTTAAAGCTGCCAGAGTACCGTTGAGTCCAGACTTCGCCACCCAGTACATAGGGTTCATCGGATTTCCACCAGTATCATCACCACTCTGCCCACAAAGCACAATCCCATCTACTTGAGCACGAGTCGTAGCCTGAGTAACGGAACGAATTCCCCGTAAAAAACCGCTATCAGCGTGAAAGGCTAGCCCCATTTCGGTAACTACTTGCCCGGCATTTCGCGGCGACATTCCGGCTGGTAAGCCGAGTCTTTCATAACCCGTTAGGAGATCTATTTGTCCACCGGCTCCGCCCACGATCACGTTGGATCCAGCGATATTAGATCCGCCGGCCAAATCGATACAGATGAAGGGCGTTTTGGTATTTGCTAGAGTGGCCATGCAGGGATCGGCGCCAAAGGCGCGGCGGGTGGCGAGCATGGTCAGCAAGCTCGGCATCGCTACCATAGTGGTAGTTCCTAAAAGTCCCTGGGAGAGAAAGTCTCGTCTCGTAATTGGTTTTTTATGCGACATATTTTTCCCCTCTATAAACTCGAAACTGGTGAACTCGCCAACACGCTAGCACAAGCACCTACCAAAGCTCTTCTAGTGGTGGTGGCCGTGTTTGGCTCGTTGGCAATTAAATCTTTGATTAAGGTGACGATTGTTGCCTGAGTGGCCGGGCCATTGGGCAAGGTCGAATAATTCGATCCCCAAAATCGAGTCAGCATATTTTGCGCAAGCACCATAGTGTTGGCGTCGTTGGCCGCAGCAAAGGCCGTGAGGGGCAAGGTATTGGTGTTGAACGTTCCAATGGTTTGTTGCAATTGAGTCGCATACATCCCATTGTTTACGAGAGCATTGCAATATTCGGCGGCCAGCACGGCGATGGCATTCTGAGTGGAAAAAGAAAACGACTTAATGTCATTGTCCACCGGGAGTTTCGATTTCAGACCGTTGTATCGATTTGTAATTGTCGTGTTTCCCGTAATTCCGGTGAGTGCTGCCATAGTGGAATTCACTTCATCAAAGGAACGCACGCCTACGGACGTTGGCAATACAGCGATCGTAGTGGGATCCCCAGTTGGAGGCGTATCAAGAACATCGGGAGGTGTCGTGGGGGTTGAAGTAGATCCGTCTGGCGCAGCGGTGGTGCCACCGGCCGCTGAAGTTTTCTGCGATGGATCTGGCGCCTTTGGGCTAGTGCACCCTACGATCAATAAAACAACTACGAAAGGTAATAAAGTTTTCATCCTTATTCTCCCATGCACTGTGGAAGAGTGGCCACAGAAGCAAACAACTCTTTCATATTAAATCTTCCGTTGGCGGCGAAATCTTGGGCGATGCGCTTGAGCTGATCCGCCTCTTGAGTAGCCGGTTCCCGTAAACACACTCGCTGAAAAACTCGACGAACCATACAAGTTGGGAAAGCATCAGTTTGGGCCAGCATTCGACCAAACGCATTGGCTCCGTTCCCCGTTAGGCTGCCCTTCCACCCCAGTGAAGCGTTCACACCGTTTGCCCACAAGTTCATCCACGAATCGTCCGTGGTCACAAATCCTTCAGGATAAATCGTGCCGTTTTTGTTCATTTTTGCGTTTACGCCTGCGCCATACACCACGCGATTGTTGGCGAAATCAAACCGCGCAAAGGCGCCTCCTAAAGCATCCATTCCGGCGTGGCAGCCCACGCAATTGGTTTTATAAGTTCGACTATCGCCACCTGGTGCGCGATCCACATCGCGACGCACTCGGAAGTCGGGCACGGAAGAATCTTGTAGTTGCGGCATGTCCATACACAAGAAATTTTTCAACGCGAATCTCACCGCGCGACGGTTGGTTCCAGCGCTAAAATAAGCGGCGCCGGCAGCCCGAGAAGTTAATACGCCTGCAGTGTCGGTTATTCCTAACACCGCACTTTGTTGTTTTCGTTGTAAAAACTGACGTAACGGAATTAGTCTAGTGCGATTGGCTGCGGTAAGATCAGTTGGATTAGCAAGATTGATCAGCTGCGCTCCTAAATCGATAAAGTGGTTATTGTTATCCGGTTGATAGGGACGCAAGATTCTTTGTGTGGCCACGGTACCATCTGGATTTAAAGTAGAAACGAGTGTATCGCTACCAACATATATAACATCGTCGTATAGCACCTGATCAAAGGGACGATCGTCACGGATAATTCCAATCGAAGTGGAAATGTAGTCGTTCAGATCTACCAACGGATCCTCAGCTGCATTCGACCAGCGCGAAAACCAGTTTCTTAGCATCACGTTGTAAAAATTGTCTTGGTTCATGGCAATCATCGCGGCGTTTTTGGGCGTACCCTTTTGAATTTCCATGATCATTTGCGAAAGAATGGCTGGTGAAGGCGGCGTGCCCGTTAGCCGATCGTGAATTCTTTTTGCCTGATCTTGAGGGGCGGCCACGGCGGTCCACGGAAGAATCGCTGCAAAAAATAGAAAGAACTTCATGTACAATCTCCTGATTTTCTCCTTCGGTTATCGGAACTTATGGAGAATTCGCTTAGAAATTCCTGCGATTTTTCTTCTGCCAGGTAAAAATTCTAAGTGTAACACCTGTTAGCGATAGAAAATTGCCTTAAGACCGCGAAACTTGCCGAAGAATGGGCGCGGGAATTCAGGTATACTTTTCCTATGGATAAGAAGCGCATTGGCGACTACTTTTTAGAAAAAGGAATCCTGTCGGAGCACGACAAAAATCACATTTTAAAAATTGCCCATCAAACGGGAAAAAGCTTTGGTGAAGCGGGTTTAGACTTAGGATTGATCAAACGCGAAGATATGGTGAAAGTCTTTGGACCGAGCTTTGAAATCGATTTCTTCTATTTAGATGCAAAATACTTTCCTCTGGTAACGAAACACGCTTTGGAACTCCCCGAAATCTTAAGATTTGGCACCCTCCCCTTGGGTCTCAAAAAACGCGAAGGCTTTCTATCTAAAGGAAAACTCCTAAATATTGGCTTCTTAAATCCATCTAACCAGCAAAACGTGAAAGAGGTTGAGAAAATCGTTCGCCAAAAACTCCACACTCACCAGGTAACCGACATTAAGATTTACCTGATTTTAGCCGATCAGTTTCTACATATAGTTAGAGAAGTCTACGGCTTGGATATTCAATCGGCGAATTCCGACTTTGAATTTGATGAGGTTTTAAAACTCTTCCTCGACCGCTAGACAACGCTCTAGTGATGAGGAATTCATGCCGGCCGGAAAATTTCGTTTCACATTTCAATCCATCGAGTGGCTAACTCCCACGGTGATGGAAATTACTTTCACCTCTGTGAAAAAAGTACATTTCCAAGGCGGACAGTTCTTAAGTATTTATGTCCCCGATTTGGTCAGTGGAAAATCTGTGCGACGGGCGTATTCGTTCTCCTCTGCTCCCGAAGCCAAGGAAATGCAGCTTTGTGTAAAGTACGTGCCCGGGGGCGCCGGCACGGAATTCTTACGCTCACTGAAACCCGGCGATCAGTTTGAAGCATCGGCACCCTACGGACATTTCGTCTATCGCCCATTGCAGCAACCGAATGTCTGTTTTATTGCTACGTCTACCGGAATAGCTCCCTTCCGCGCCATGGTGCTTTCCAAAGAGTTTTTGGAAAATCGTCCAGAAAATTGTTTGGTGCTTTACGGCGCCAAAGATGAAAGCGAAATTATCTATCCGGGATTTTTTGAAAAAATGGAAATTGAGACGGTAAATGCGCTATCTCGTTCTCCATCACACTTCTCGGGGCGAGTTTCTGACTACCTTAAGCAACTGCCCAACTCCTGGAAATGGCACAATACGGATTTTTACATTTGCGGAAACGGCGACATGGTTGCTGAAGTAAAAGAAATTCTCCGCGGCGGCCATGGCGTGCCCGCGGCACACATTCACATCGAAAACTTTTCCCCGAAAAAGAAAAAAGCGGCTTAGCATTGAGCCGCTTTGTCGAAATTTGTCGATTTAGAACGAAGCAATCACGCGAAAATTGGTGAAGTGTCTTGTTGTCTTATCGGCGGTGGTTTTTGTATCTTCCGAATGTTCAATGGACCACTCTAACAAATCTGGTTTCCATAATAGTTTGGCACCAATAATTTGTTTGTCGTCGCGATTCTCTACTCGGTTATCAAGATTCAGCGTACCGCCACGAATCAAGAAATTCCATTGGTCGCGAGAGCCAAATTTTTGTCCCACTTCGGCGTAAGCACCATTGCGATAGTAATTGGTGTCGGGAGAGGTCGAGGGCAACTTCACGTTCATCGTACCTACCCCGGCCCGCAAGGTAGTGGTCGAAGTAAGATATAGCTGAGCATCCACGCCAAACATACTTAACCGTCGATTTTCCACGTCCTCATCGGTCCATCGTGCGGCATAGTAAGAGGCGCCGATGCCCAAGGTGCCCCAAAATAAGGCATGGGCTCGGCCGCCC
>CAYZLH010000005.1:21399-21644 GCA_964478795.1 uncultured Bdellovibrionales bacterium
TTATCGGCACCCGAGCCAGAACTGGAAAAACTAGGATATAAAGCACCGGCACTAACAGGATCGGTACCACCCGAACGAAATCCATTTACAACATATCCGCTGGTATCCAACACAAAGTCCGCGGAGTTGAAAATTTTCCAGCGCAGCCCTACCCCAAGGTCGGAGAAATAGTCCGGAAGGAAAGAGTTGCCCACGGTGATTCGCGAAACGTTGGTGCGACCACCGAAGATGTTGTGTGGATCCAT
>CAYZLH010000006.1:0-15145 GCA_964478795.1 uncultured Bdellovibrionales bacterium
CTTGAGCACCCTCCACAGACTCCACCTTTTCCCCCGGTAAGGCCGCCACTCGCCGAAGCATATTCATTGGGGGATCGCCCACCGCTACAGCAACAACCAAGTCCCCTTTTTGCGGACTTTGCCACTTCAGCAGCATGGCTCCAGCTCCAGGTACCCTTAATCCATAGGCAAGGCGAGATACAAACGCAATTTCTCCCTCAGCTAAGGCCGGAGACATGGACTCATCAGACATTCGCACGGGCTCCAGAACACAAGCCCGCATTAAAAAGGCGGCACAAATAACGAAAAATATCGCTTTGAACCGTTTCCCCATCCGTTAATCCACCTTTAATACTGCCAAAAATGCCTCTTGGGGAACTTCCACAGAGCCAATCTGCTTCATGCGCTTTTTCCCCTCTTTTTGTTTTTCCAAAAGTTTTCTTTTGCGGGAAATATCTCCCCCATAACACTTGGCCAATACGTTTTTGCGAAACGCCGAAAGCGTCTCTCTGGCCACGATTTTCGAGCCGATAGCGGCCTGAATGGCTACCTCATACATTTGCCGCTCAATCAGTTCCTTTAATTTTTTTGCTAGTTCGCGGCCCCGATGGGCAGCCTTAGATCGATGGATCATCACGGAAAGCGCATCCACGGCTTCACCATTCAGCATGATGTCTAGCTTGACCATATCGCCCTCGCGATAGTCGATAAGTTCGTAGTCCATCGATGCATATCCGCGAGTAACGCTTTTTAGTTTGTCGAAAAAATCAAAAACCATTTCGGACAATGGCATTTCATACTTCACTTGCACACGATCTGCGGTGATGTAGTCGATTCCTTTTTGGATACCCCGTCGCTCTTGAAACATGGCCAATACCGCGCCCACATATTCATTGGGGGTGTGTACTGTACATTTGATGTATGGTTCTTCAATGGAGGCTATCTCTGTTGGCGCGGGCATCTTGGAGGGGTTGTCCACCATGGAAACTTCGCCACGGGTGTCGGTCACTCGGTACACCACGGAAGGCGCCGTTGAAATAATGCTAAGATTATATTGCCGCTCAAGTCTTTCTTGAAAAACCTCCATATGGAGCAAGCCTAAAAATCCGCAACGGAATCCAAAGCCCAACGCCCCTGAGGTCTCCGGCTCAAAGGTAAAGGCCGAATCGTTCAATTTCAGTTTTTCGAGCGCGTCGCGAAGATTGGCATAATCGTCGGTTTCAATGGGATAAACACCACAGAACACCATAGGCTTTACTTCTTTGAAGCCCTTTAACTCGCCCACCTGCTCCTGACCACGCATGATGATGGTGTCTCCCACCTTTACATCCCGCACGTCCTTTAATCCTGTGATTACGGCCCCGACTTCACCCACATGAATTTCGTCAGTATCCTGCATTTTTGGCGTAAAATAGGTCACTTTTTGACAATCAAATTCTTTCAACGTGTGCGCTAGGCGAAGTTTATCGCCTTTTTTTACCGAACCGGAGAAAACTCGCACCAAGGCCACCACTCCGTAGTAGGGATCAAACCAAGAATCAAACACCAAGGCTCGCAGCGGCGCAGTTTCAGAATACTCGCCGTCGGCTTTGGGCGGCGGCACTTTTCTCACTATGGCCTCTAAAACATTCTCCACATTTAGGCCAGTTTTCGCGGAAATCTCCACCGCGTCGGTGGTGTCGATGCCGATCACCTCTTCCACCTCTTTTTTCACGCGCTCCGGCTCAGCGCCAGGTAGATCAATTTTATTTAGTACCGGAAAAATCTCTAGGTTGTTTTCGAGCGCCAAATAGACGTTGGCCAGCGTCTGAGCTTCTACACCCTGGGAGGCATCCACCACTAAAATTGCGCCCTCACAGGCGGCCAAGGATCGACTCACTTCATAGGTAAAATCCACGTGCCCCGGCGTGTCGATCATGTTGAGAATATATTCTTGTCCATCTTTGGCCTTATAGCGCATGCGAACGGTTTGAGCCTTAATCGTAATTCCCCGCTCTCGCTCGATATCCATCGAATCAAGAACCTGACTTTCCATTTCGCGTTTTGTAAGCGTGCCTGTAATTTCAATCAACCGATCGGCCAATGTAGATTTGCCATGATCGATATGGGCAATGATGGAAAAATTTCGAATTTGCTTTGCGCTCATGGAGGCCCTGGTTTTACGCACAGCATAATCTAGAAAAACATTAAGAACGAGAACCATTTATCTTTACGGAATCCATGACAAACCCTGGACCCCGGACTAGACTATTTCCTATGCTTAGCTCTGCTATATCACCGATTACCTTTTTAGGTAAACTGTCGATTTTCATCTGGAACTCCGTTCTCGGTTTAAAACAGTTCCATCGACGAATTCCTCTATTTTTACAGCAGTTTGATTTCATCGGCGTGCAATCGCTAACCGTAGTTACTTTTAGCGCGGTTTTCATTGGGGCAGTAATGGCCTTCCAGACCTATGTGGCACTTCACTATTTTGGCATGGATAGCTTTTTGGGCTCCTCAGTCGGTATTGCGCTTATGCGCGAACTTGCCCCAGTATTTTGCGGAATAATGGTGGCCGGGCGAGCGGGAGCCGCCATAGCCGCAGAGATTGCCACCATGCGAGTCACCGAGCAGATTGACGCCATGGAAGCCCTTGGCACCGACCCGCACGACTACCTGATGACCCCCAGAATCGTGGCAGGAACCCTTAGCCTTCCGCTTCTTTGCATCTATTTTACCTTAGTTGGCTGTGCGGCTGGTTATTTTATTGCTGCCGTGGTTTTAAAAACAGATGGGGCTGTTTATTGGCACACCCTCTCTTGGGCCGTTGACTTCAACGATGTTTGGCAGGGCCTAACAAAAGCCCTTATTTTTGGTTTTTTTATTTCTGTGTTGGGTTGCTTTTACGGCTACCACGCGGAAAATAACTCGGCCGGAGTTGGTGTGGCCACCAATCGCGCAGTTGTCACCACGGCATTATGGATCCTATTTAGCGATTACGTTTTAACCGCATATTTACCCTATGACCCAAGCAACCTCATTCTCTAAAACGGGAGAAATCCCAGCAGTTCGTGTTTGTGGCCTAAAGAAGGGCTTTGGAAAATTCCAAATCCATAAGGGACTCGACATTGAAATCCCCAAAGGGAAAGTTACCTATATTATGGGTGGGTCGGGCTGCGGGAAATCTCTATTGCTCAAGCAAATCATGGGATTTATCGCCCCCGACGAAGGCACGATTGAAATTAATGGCGAAAAAATAAATCACGAAGATCGAGACGAATTAAAACGCATACGCAAAAACATGGGCATTCTCTTTCAAAACGGCGCCCTCTTTGATTCGCTGAGCGTTTATGACAACGTTACCTTTTCTCTCCGCGAACAGTTAAATCTAACCAAAGCCGAGCTAGATCAAAGAGTAGAAGAGCTACTCTCATCGGTGGGCTTAGGAATGGAGCATTCCACGAAGATGCCCTCGGAGCTTTCCGGCGGACAAAGAAAACGCGTAGCCCTAGCGCGCGCAATCGCCATGAAACCATCCATCATGATGTATGACGAGCCCACCACGGGCTTAGATCCAATCACCACGATGATGGTTACCAATCTAATCAAAGATATTAGCCAAAAGCACAAATTGACTTCAATCGTGATCAGTCACGATACCCATGTGGTCTTTACAGTTGCCGAACATATTGCATTTTTGAAAGATGGAGTGATTCGTTATGTGGGTCCACCCCAGGGGGTTTTCGACGATCCCGATCCCGATGTTCAAGAATTTTTCGCCTTAGAAGAAAAGTATAGAAGCCAGGAGACCAGATGATTAGCAGAAATCTTAGAATAGGAATTTTCACCGCCGCTTGCGTGGCCATGATTATCGGATTCAGCGTCTTCGTAAATGATCAACCCTATTGGTATCGCCCGTGTAATGAAGTGAAAATCCATGTGGATGATGCGACCGGTTTACGGAGAAAATCGCCGGTCAAGACACTGGGGTTAGAAATAGGTTACATCAATGAAGTAGATCTTGATGGTGATCGTGTATTGGTGAAAGTGTGCGTAACTGGTCCCGTAAAACTAAACTCCGACACTCGAGCCTTTATTCGTTCGGCAGGATTTCTGGGAGATAAATTTCTTGAACTGAAGCCAGTAGATCGCATTGATGGCGCATCGAGCGGTGATAGCACTAGCTCGCCCGTGCCTCCAGGCACTCCGGAAAAAACGGAGGAAACAGAAACGCAAAGCCTTGCTGAACCCGATTATGTTCCATTCATAAAAACCCACGAAACCTCGCCAGCAAAAGAGAAAGAGGCTCGGCCCGCGGAAAAATTCTTGGGGAAGATTTTTTCATTGTTTCTGCGCTTAGTACTCCCTACTGGAGTTCAAGCCGCTGATCCCTCCCCAACCCTTAACGCCACCAAAGAGGCAGAACTACAAGACACCGTAAAAAAGGTGGGGAAGCTGATCGATCAATTAACCTTGATGGTGGGCGACCTTCGCGAAGTGACTCAACAAAAAGAATTCCGCGAAACAATCATAAACCTGAATGCCGCCATGAAGCACTTAGAGGCGCTCCTTCGCCCCACTGGCAAAACTGTAAAGAATCTTGACGCCGCTATGGAGAGCTTGAAAAACACAATGGCCTCTGCTGAAGCCGTTATGAAAAAGGTTCAAGAAGGTGAAGGCTCATTAGGAAAATTAGTTAACGACCCGGCAATCTATGATGAACTACGCGGAGCCATTCAAAGCATTAACCTCTTGCTCGGCAAGGCTGGAGCACTAAAAACCTATGTGGACATTAGCGCCTGGAGCGTGAGTGCCTATGACGGCAATAAGGCGAGATTCAACGTAATGATCGCCCCCAATCCCGGTCGTTACTATCTCATTGGTATTGCCAGTGATCCCCGCGGACGAGATCGAAAGACGGTCACGACCACTGTTATTAATAATGGTGCTCCTGTGACGGAAGTAAAAAACGTGAACGAAGAAAAGGGCCTGAGAATTACCGCAGTATTCGGAAAATATTTTGGCCCCCTAGATCTTCGCGTGGGGATCATTGATGACTATGGCGCCCTGGGAGCCGGAATTTGGTTCGATTCTGCTCGCCGATTCGGAATCCATGGTGACGTTTACTCTCCTGGAAAAAATCAACCCATCATGGTTAGAGCGTACGCTCGCGCCCAGTTGTGGTCATCCGTCTATGTGGTCGGCGGAATGGATGCCCATCGCAAATATTTCAATCCGGATACTCGTCAAACCAAAATTCCGTACTTTATCGGCGCCGGATTATTCTTTGACGATGATGATTTGAAATATCTTTTGGCATTTCGTTAAAACATGAGCTCAGACCAAGAATTTATGCAGGAAGCCTTGGCGGAAGCCCAATTGGCGGGCGCTCACGACGACGTACCAATTGGTGCCATAGTAGTGAAAGACGGCAAAATTCTTGGTCGCGGTCATAATCGTCGGGAAGAAACTCACTCCCCCACTGCACATGCCGAGATTCAAGCCCTCGAGGACGCTGGACGCAAACACGGTCACTGGAATCTGAGTGGAGCAAAAATTTACATAACGCTGGAACCGTGCCCGATGTGTGCAGGGGCCATTCAGCAGGCACGAATCGAAGAAGTTATTTACGCGGCTGATGATGAAAAGGGGGGCGCCATTTCTTTACAAGTCCCCATACTCGACAATAAAAAGCTGAATCACCAGGTTTCTTGGCGAAAAGGTCCGCTGGAAACTGAATGCTCCCAGCTGATAAAAGAGTTTTTTCAACGCAAAAGAACCCAAAAAAAAACGTCCGGCAAAAAACTTTAGCCGGACGTTCTTCAAAGAATTTTTCTAAGAATTAGTTAGAAGCAGGAGCTTCGTCCTTCTTCTCTTGCATTTCTTCGCTAGGAGCAGCTTCCTCGGAAGGAGCGGCAGTAGTGCCTTCTACTTGCTGATCAGCAGCGCCTTCAGGTGCAGCTTCTTTTTTCGTGCACGCAGAAAAGGAAAGGGCCAAGGAAAGAGCCAACAAAGGTAACAATTTTTTCATTTGTAACGTTCTCCACAAACAGATTTTACTGATTTAGTCGCTTGCTCTAAGAGTACAACCCTTTCCCGGATTTGAAAACTTCGACAAAAGAATTTTTATCGGAAAACAAGCCGACAACGCTGTGCATTAAAATTTCTTTGGTTCTGGGCTTGCCTGCTGTAGACGGATGAACTACCAAAATAGGAATGCAAAATTCTAAGAATTCAAAATGCGCCATTTTCATTCCTGCGTTCAATGCTGCATCGACAATCGTAAATGTTCTGGATCGAATTCCCGAAAACTTGAAACGCTCGGTAACGGAAATTTTCGTTATCGACAACCACAGCACCGATAATACCCAAATGGTAGCCATCGACTACCGGACCGCCCACGGACTGCACAACCTAGAGGTGATTCGCAATCCCCGCAATGAGGGATATGGTGGGAGTCAAAAGATTGCATACCAGCGCTGTATCGACAAAGGCTACGACTGCGTAGCTATGTTACATGGTGATGCTCAATACGCTCCGGAGTTGTTGGAAACCTTATTAGATCCAATTCTTAAGGGAGAGGCCGATATGGTCTTTGGGTCCCGGATGAGTGGCGATCCGCTGGCCGGCGGCATGCCCTTGCATCGATTTTTGGGAAATCGAATTCTCACGACAATCCAGAATTTAATTCTTGGCACTCGCCTAACGGAATTTCATTCTGGATATCGAATCTATTCCGTTGAGGCCCTGAAGAAGATCCCGTTTAAGAAGTTCTCTTCTGACTATCACTTTGATACGGAAATCATTATTCTCTTTGTGCACCAAAAACTCCGCATCCGCGAAATGCCAATTCCAACTCACTATGGCGACGAGGAGAACTACGTGAACATTTGGGACTACGGAATGAAAGTCCTAGTTACTACAGGGACCTACTTTCTCCACCGAATAGGTGTTCGCAAGTCGCGAAATTGGTCGAGAATCTTAGACTAGCCCTTAACAAAACAGGCCAGGAATTTTCGATTGGCAATAGGTTTGCTTTTGTATCCGTAGCCATACCACCACTTTCCATTGCGCTTGACCTCAATATGTCCATGACCTTGAGGGCCGCCAGAATACACACAAACTTCACCATTTCTTGCAGACCCAGGTCCATTCCCCGTCTTGCGAAAACCGTACTTGGGTAAAATAGAGTATGCCTGATAGGCACTACTTCCCGGCAAATAGGTTTTCACCTGGCCCGTGGACAGTAAATATTTTTTTACGAAGCGAAAGCAATACGTCATTCTGCGCTTTTTTGCCAACACCTCATCGAAAGTATCTTCAATTTCTTCAGGAGCTACGTATTGCTCGAGAAGTTCGGTGGGTAGATCTCGCTCCCTCACCCAAAAATCGCGTTCAAACTCAAAGGCAGTAAGATCTTCCTTATCTAGACCAATTCTCACTAAATTACCCAGCTGAGAATCGAACTTTTTTTCCAAAATTAGCAACTCATCATTGGCGTCAAATCGTACGCTTCCAGCGGCCGATAACGTCTCTTTCTCAAACGCTGGAATCTCAAAGGCTCGAGTAACCACAAAGCTATCCTGTGAAAAATCCTGGTGCGAACTGGAATCCAAAGCACTCACAATCTCGGCGCCCCCCCGCTGCGGCTCATCACGATTTTTTCCATATCCACAGGCCGTAAGGGTTAATGCACTCACCAATAAAACAAAACACGCTTTCATGACTAAATTTACTCCACTTGTTTTCTTTTTTAGATTTGAATTCTCGTGGTGCCAAAAAACAAATAAATACTTTTTAATCACCCATGCTGATCGATTAAAAACTTTTAACAGAACATATATTTTATTTATACCGGAACCGGGGGCGTCCCAAGGCACTTGATTTCTCTGGGGGATTCACCCAGACCACACGAAGTTACCGAGGAATTTTAAGTTTCGCATCAGCCATCTCAAGTCGGAAAAAAATTCTTACTTTTTGTATTAGAACTAACAGTGATTAAAAAACTTTAAGACGGTTGCCTGGAAAAGAAATAGTCGGAAATGAGATAGCCCTCGTCACTTCGTCTCTGAATGTCATCCCGCAATTTGCCAATGGGGCGCCAAATCTCATCTTCCATGTTTCGAAACTGATATTCGGGACAAATTTTACACAACTGATTCAACACTTCACCGCGGGCGAGCAAGCCATCAAATTGAATTTCAATCAAGATTTCTGGCTGAAACTTTTGAAAGGTGGTCATTCCTCCCTCGAAGACGTCAGGTTCGGCACCCTGCACATCGATTTTTACAACATCAAGTTGAGTCACCTGATTTTCGCGAAACCAATCATCCAGAGGTCGTAGTGCAATCGAAACCCCGCGAGATGGTCGCTTGTTGTTCCACATATTTGTCGCGAGTAACGAGTGCCCGCCCGAATCTGACTCATCTAAATATAGAGTGGCCGCACCAGTCTGGTTGGCTAAACCAACTTCATGCAAATGCAGGCGCTTGAAGCCATTCGCTTGAATGGAGTTTCTCAAACAATTCGCGTTAATCGGATGCGGCTCGAAAGCGTAGATATCAATTTCGGGAAACTCCAATGCGAGTGGGATTGAATATAGACCAATATTTGCGCCAATATCGAGGAATACTCCCCTCCCACCACGCTTACGAAACGATTGATGAATTAATTTTCTTTCTCTGGGTTCATATCCGCTTAGCGCTACTTGAGGAGATAATAACTCACGTGCGATATGAAACGACGGACCACGAATATCGCGAGGATCAATGAATATTTTTGAACCATCGGGAAAAGGCACTTCAACTGAAACGGGGAGCGCCGACGCAAAAATCTTTTTTAGTCGCTTATCTATAGCAATAAGTCGTTGAACCCAATTCACTGTTGGCATCTCTTTGGATTAGCACATTCGCCACCATGCGTCCATTTTGCGGGTGAAATTCTATGGGTAGATACAACCAGAAAATGGCGGATACCCCAAGCTCGAGTCAAAGGTATTGTCGCTTTTTGAAATTTTTGTGAAGTCTTTAATGCTATTCCCCACGGGAGCCCCACGCACAAAAATTGGAGCAGAATAAGAATCTAAAATCAGCCGGCGAAATTCTTTCTTCACATCAAAATCATTCCAGTTTGTACAAATCACGGCATCGGCGAGGGATAGCGAATAACTATAAGAGCTTCTTGGATTGCCCAAATTGTACATCTGCGACCATTCACCATTCTGATTTTCTCGCACACCGGCGTTGTTTCTTTTCACCGCCAGGGGATTACTACCATCAAGATCTTCCCAGCGAATGTCGTCTAAGCGAAACAATCTTTTCGCCACACCCTGACCAAACATCGTATCGCCACCCTTACGTGTTAAGTAGACAACCTTTCCGCAGCCCATGGCCTTTAACACTGGCATTGGATGCAAGTCTGACCAACCACCAAAAGATAAAAAGGTCTCACTTCCGCTACGAAACGAGAGAAAAGGCGAAAGCCCTGGCTCTGCAGGCGAAAGGGACAATGGCTTCCGCCATTCTTCTTCGCCCAACGACAAGAATCTTTTGGATTTATCTATTTTTGCCGCAGGAAATCGAACAGATTGAATTAAATTGGCAACCGTATTTAGGTCACGCCGTGCGCCCCAATAGCCAAACTTAATATCTTCGTTAGCGATTTGCATATCGCCCTCGAATCCCTGCCCCATCTTGGCGTCAAACTGCATTTTAATTCGACCCACATTTTTTGCGGATTCTCCAACCACCACAGAAGTCGATATTAGCGCTGGTAAGTATTGTCCAACCGCATCGTTTATTCGGTATTCTTCACCTTTGGTTTTCTGAAAATAGGAATCAATCAGTTTCCCGAAATTTTTTTCACAGCCGGGATTCTTTTTTGAAATTTCAGACCAATTAAGCCCTCGGCTATTTGCGGAACAGGTATTGAGCCAAACCTCAAATAAACTTTGCAATTCACCCGGAGCCCCCGACAGAGAATAGAAGTCCCCCATTCGGCCGAACAATTTCGCCAAAGCAGAAAAATCGACTACCCCATCTCTGAGAAATAAATCGCGGTCATTTTTTGCATCAAAGGCGCCTAATACCTCAAATGACTTCTTTACTAGTTGCAGCTGATACATCAACTCCATTTTTCTAATATCAGATTTTTCGTCTGAGTATTTGCGATAAGCTAAAACTAATTTTTGAATCCCAACGCCATTAAAAATTCCCGTTGTTTGAATTTCTCTAAGAGCACTTCCTAACCTAGAGGTCTGACCCAAGACCTTTTCCAGATTTTGTCCGGCAAGAAGTTTTTGCAGCTCAACCAGCGGCTCTTTATGCGCCCGTGAGTTGTCAATTTTTTCAACTAAATCTCGAAGTGCCCGCCACTCTGGTTTATCTGCCATAAAAACAGTGAAGCCCTCGAACGATTTAATTAGAAATGCGAGTTTTTCTGCCCGGTCTTTTTCGGCGACAATCGGATTCATCATCACGCTCTCGAGTAAAAACGCCGAGATCGATGCTGAACTTCCGCCCGCGACACCACTAGGCACACCGAAAGATTCCAAAGCATGAGCCATTCCTCCCCAATGCGCTGGCATGGCCTCGCCATTTCCACGAATTGCTAAACAATAACCACTGTGAAGAGAAGGATTGCTGGCCAAAAAGCGTCCTGGCTTTTTCGCGAACACGAAAAATGCGCTCGCGAAAAGTAGCGCAAAAAAGACCGCTATTGGCTTAGACAAAGACCTCATGGTTCCGGTATCGGTAACCCGAGGAAAATACTTAAATTTTCCTGAAACTAGAACTCAGCTCAGAAATCTAGATCGTAAGGGTTGGGGTTTACTTTTTATCCGGAACAGCACTCTTGTTTTTCTTGTCTTCAGTTCCACTGATATCAGACTTACGAATATTTTTACCCTTGGGCCCGGCACCGCTGGTGCCCAGTTTACCTTCTACCGGAGGAGCGGTTAAGGAACTCGCACCATTATCTAAACTGCTTTCACGAGCGGATGTAATCTTATTCATTTGCTCCAATGCGGCCTTCGCCTTTTCCAAACTCGCCAGATCTTCTTCTAATTTCGTGTATGCATCATCAACAGCAAACAATGTATCCGTATAACAATCGTGATTAGAAATTTCCGTTAAATTCAGCCCGTTCCACATTTCACCTTCGCCCATTTCGGCATCCTCGGGCAGCACGATTTCGTCAAAATATCCGTCGACGTCTTTCATCGCGCGCTTCACATCGTTGATCATCAAGTTAATATTTGTGAGTGTGATTTTCTGGGCCTGATTGGCTTCATTCAAGCGTCCGCTCTGCTTGGCTTGGGCACTTTTGGCTGCCTCGTTTGTCGCCGCCAAATTAGAAAGGCCCCTAAGTTTAGAGGCCTTGTCTAATCGGTCCATACAGACCTTCAGGGCTTTAGCCATGTGCACATTTTCTTCACAAGAAGTAAAGGTCATCTCGTCAGGGGAGTTACAATAATTTCCTCCCGCTGCGAGTACCGCTATTGAAGTTAATGCGCCTTTTAGTATCAAGATAAACATCCGTGTTCTCCTGTAAATTCTCTATTTAGAATTAACCGCGTCGCTTGCCCACTTTGGCGAAAATATTTTGCATGCGTACTACCTTATCAGGACTACCTGAGCCGCAAGTACGCCAAGTACGCGCACTACCAGTATCAAAATGCACAAATCCGTAACACGGATATTTCACTGCGGCACGAGCACCACAGGCAAGCGCATAGGATTGAACCTGCCCCAAAGAGAGTCCACGAACAGAGGCGTCGATGGCATTCCCGCGTAAATGTTGGGAACAATCGGCCCCGCCATTATATGGGAGATTTCCTTTACGACAACCGGGCGACCCCCGCGAACAACGATATCCGGATACCATCGTCATCGATTTTCCTGACTTTTGAATCATACAGGCAGCCACTGTGCGTATTGGCGAATTTAAATTGTGGGTGTCTTCTTTTGACTGGTCGTGTATGCAATTTTTTATGCCCACACATGAGCCACTTTTCGGGTTTGGCGTTTTCGTTGAACGGCATTTGCCAGAACCCGCCTCGGCCAGGGCGGCAAACCCC
Source organism: uncultured Bdellovibrionales bacterium (assembly GCA_964478795.1). Taxonomy (GTDB): domain Bacteria; phylum Bdellovibrionota; class UBA1018; order CAIPTA01; family CAIPTA01; genus JAKFYM01. The sequence goes on from CAYZLH010000006.1 coordinate 12,038, forward strand.
ATCGACACGACACAAATAGATGCAATAATAATTAATGATTTCAATGGCTTACTCATGCTCACCTCTTAGGGTTGGTTCCGCAAAACGTGCCACTTAACCCTCTATCGCCCCAATTGGAAATCTTCTTCAATCCGGATGTCTTTTCCTATTCTACAATGAGCCAACTGGAGAAAGCATCTGAGTTCGCGATTTACACGGAAAATTCCCCTATAAATTCGATTCAGTTTCGGCTCCTTTTGACCGAACGTAATTGGTGCTAACATTTTTTTTCCAAGTCACAAAAATCAGCCTGTTTTTGATCTTCATCGTGGTCGGGACAACCGCAAATTCCGTAACTGCAGAGGCCCAAGAAGATGTCTCTTTGAAGGGCGCAGTTCAAAGTTTTCTACAGCTCGATTCTGCAGTAAAAAACGTGAACTCCTTAGACACCGCCTGTAACTGCACTGTAGATGATTCTGTAAATGAAATCCCATTCGAGACGGAAGCGCAGTGCGGACCAGATCGCACCTACTTAGCCAAATCAGTCAAAAATCTCCAAAAACTCGACCCCATCGGCTTTTACTGGAAGACTCGCAAGCCACCACTTTTTGAAAATTCGGTGCCCGGAAAATGCTTACTCTATTTATTAAGAACCTCATTGCGAGATCGCCCACGATCAGCTGAACAGAAAAAAGAAGAAGAGTGGGCGAATTACGTAAAAGATGGGAAAGACACCGCCGAACTAAAAGACAAAATTTACAAGCCCGATCCTCAACAATTCGCCGCCTGTAGCGATGGCTCCAGCGAACCCAAACGAGTCGGCGGCAAACCCTGTGTGACACCAGAATATTTTAATATCATTTTCAATTCTCTTCGTGATGTTTCCGACTGCCTAGAAATTCCGATGAATTTTACCGTGCCGAAATTTGCTAATGAAAGCGGATTTCACGTCAATGCTTTTGGACCGGTCAACGATGGCGGCATTGGACAGTTCACAGAATCAGCCCTTCTTGATGTGGCTCAAAACTTTCCTGAGTTCCGTCCCAAAATCGAGAAATCAACAAAAGATAGCTGCAAGCGCTTACGTAACTTTCCCGGAGCCTTAGTGCAGAACCCCGAAGAGATTCTGGCTCCAGACGCCAATCGCTGCCATGCGATTTCCATGCCGCCTAACCCACTGAGAAGCCTCCTTTATTACGGAATTTTTTACAAAGCCACACTAAGGAATGCCGAAAAAGCCTGGACTAGAACCGACGACCTCAACGATTCCGTTGACTCCTTGTTGGAGGAAATTGGTGCTCAGGAGTTTGATAAAGCAAAAATCAAACAAATGCTTTTTACCTTAAGTTACAATATGGGACCCCGCCCCCCAGTGGCCGCCATGAAAGAGTGGATCAAGTACAGAATCGATCGAAACGTCCCGCTAAAGAAAAAGGATTTTGACTTTAATTTTTGGCCACCAAAAGGGTTCGGGGCAGCAGAAAAAGAACTGCAAGAGTCCCTCCAGAAAAAAGCTGAAGAAAATGGCTGGACCAATGAAGAGTTAAACTTGGAGTTTCAAAAGCAAAAGGCCAAGAAGAGACTCGCCCACCTGGGCGCCGAAAAGCGAAGCCTGACGTTTTCCGAGTACCTCTATGTCTATCGCAACAATATTTATATTTCTGCGGTAAAGGCTCAGTCCAACACACTATCAAAAACATTTGGCGAGGGCGTATGTGCTCCAAACAACTTCTTAGCACTTTGATTTTCGCAATGTTGAATTCGCCGATTGCACTTGCGGGTGACTTTGCCGAATTTCAAAATCAGTTCAAATTTCTAGAAGAGTCTATAGAAACTCAAAAGACTTTCACGGCGCGATACGAAAAGTTTAGAATCGCTCACACGGCCATGAAAAAGGCCAAGCAGGCAAAACCCCGCGCCGATGAATCGGCAGAAATTTCCATGACCCTCGTCTTAGATTCATTTGCAGAATTTCCAGATGGAAAAATCACTCTCGCTAAATGCAAAAAGCAACTGAGGGTTGCCGAGCAAATGAATCGCTCTCACGATCAAGAAAACGAAGACCCCTTTTTCACGCGGGCCAAAAAAGTATTACGTGAGCTTTGCCGCTGATCTCTATCCGAGGCTTAAGTCAGTTGGAATTCCCTTTTCGGATAACTTCAAGATCATCCATTGATCAAAGGGCCAGAGCCGAGAATTTGGCCATAGCATTCCCAATGGAACCTTCGATGGATATAAGATTTTTTCCCACCAAGACGGATTGAGTAGCACTGCTTTTCGCCGAGACTTGCTGGGCACTTCCGCCAAATTAGTAACTAAGTGGATTTTTTGGGCACCGATTCGCTTTGTAAATTTATTTAACTCAGGGTGAGAGCCCACAATCCAGCACTCTGCTACCGCCCGCAAGTTTTGCTTTTGTCGCTCTTTCATCCACTTAGGGTGCACGCCGAGAAAGGGCAGGTTAGGCTCTTTGGCGTCTTTCTTTTTGCTCTTTTTCATCACCTGATCGATCGCCCCATCCTTGTGCCACCAACGATGAAGCGCGCGCTGTTTTTTTTCTAAATATTTTTCGCCCAAAGCGTGGCCATAATGAAAAACTGTGACGTCGCTTTCAAAGACTTTTTGACAGTTCCCCAGGCTTTGCGAATCCCCCACACTTACACCCTGAGAGTCTACTTTGACGGCGTTCACCGTCTGGGGAAACCAGCGCTTGGAATGAGCGATTCGTTCCGGAGTTACCCAAAAGTGCAGAAAGCGCATGGCGAATCCATCGAATCCCTGGCGGTCGGCGGCGAGAAAATCTTCACGTAGCTTGCCAAAATCCTTCTCGCAAACAATCTGATCGGCCTGAAGGTGGAGGGCCCAGCCATCTTTATGATTCTCTCGCAGCTTGGCTAACGCCAAATTAGCTTGCTGTGAAAAGATGGCACCGTCGACTCGCATTTTTTCCTCCCAGATCGTATCGATAACGGTGACCTTGGGCAGACTCAATACTTTGGCGCGAGTCTCATCTGTGGAATCGCCAACGGCAATATAGGTGTGGTCGCAAAACTCAGTTAAACATTGAAACGCTTCAAAATAGGGATAACCGATATTTTCGCCGTTTCGCACATAGGAGAAGCCATAAAT
>CAYZLH010000006.1:15155-20963 GCA_964478795.1 uncultured Bdellovibrionales bacterium
TTTCATCTTGTACCATCCCTAACGTAGCCCAAGGGTAAGGCACAAACAAAAACTGCCGAGTGACCCCGGCCATGTTTTCCCGATTCTGCGGCGCATTAGTTGAGCAAAAATAGACGTATAGAGGCCTTTATGTTATTCCCAACTTCGTTCAATGAAAATTTGAGCAAACATTGGTGAGACTGCCGCTAGTTGAAACTCGTTCGTTTCGACGAATGGTTGGCCCATCAATTGAGGATTAACGGAGAGGTGGACTAGTTGGTCGAGCGTGCGCGAGCATGGTTTGGCCAGGTAGGATCTTCTTCGGAAATAAATACGGAGAGGTGGCCGAGTGGCCGAAGGCGCTCGCTTGGAAAGCGAGTAATGGGTAACACCATTCGCGAGTTCGAATCTCGCCTTCTCCGCCAAATTTAATTAGAAGCCTCGCAAACCTTAATGGTTCCGAGGCTTTTGCTTTTTCGTCTTTGCCTGAACGGTCGATTTGCTAACAAACGCTAACACATACTTTGCTTACTGTTCTTGGTTTAGTCTCAGGCCCGAGAGCTTTTCGTCCATCTGGCGTTGATTGGATGCAAGAGTTTCATCTCTCGCCTTAGCATACTTGCCGGTAGATCTTAGGTCGCCATGTCCCGCAACCTTTGCGGTTGAGATAAGGTCGCGGCATCCTTGGTAGTATTCAGTCAAAGATGCGTGACGCAAAATGTGTGTTGCTCTGAACGGCAAAGCACATTCTTCAAGAGCTTTGGTGCAGCGGTATTCAATCTGGCGATAAGTGATGATCTTGTCTTTGAAGCGGAAGAATAAGCCAGCTCTCACACCGGATTTCAAGGCCCATTCTCGGAAGAGTCGTGCCGCATGTTCCGACATATCAATTTCTTTTCCGCTATTTTTTTTGGAGCCATCCACCAATCTGTCTACAGCACCCTTCCGCCTAATCCACTGAATCTTCTTGTTCACCGTTATCTTGTTCCTTACAAAGTCGAAGTCTTCGTAGTGTAGGGCAGCAGCATCTTGCACTCTGCTGTAAGTTAAATACTGCATGGCCACGACGTAGTAGACAACTTCGTGCTCCGTGCACATTACATCTTTATGTAGAGCTTTCAGAAAGCTTGTGATCTGCTCGACAGAAAGATCTTTGGGGCGATGGTTTTTTTCTTTCACCTTTAGCATCGCCCTGTGATCTCTGACGAATGGCAGCCGATAGTTTCTATTTTTACGACTGATGTAATAGTTGAGGACGCTGCGAAGAATAGTGAACTCCTGCATATAGTTGCATCTGGTGGAATGCTGGGTGGCCAGGTATTCTTTGCGCTTGATATGAGCAAGCCAACGGTCTACCTCTGGTGGGCCAATCATTTCCACGGGCATGTTTTCAAAGAAGGCCAAGTGGCGACTCTTTGAAAGATAGTTGTGTTGAGTGGCTACGTCTTTATTTGGTAGCCACTGATTTTTCCACTCATCAAGAAGCTGGCCGAACGTAAACTCCGATTTTATTTCGTAACTTCCTGAAGACGTTTCAGCTTCCTTCGATAAACATTTGGCCCTAAAGGCTTTCGCTTCAGCAAAAGTATTGAATCTTTCCGTTTCTCTACTGAGCTTGCCACTGGGCAATGCCTTTGAGCGAGAAGCCTGAAATAACTTGCCTCGCTGGGGTTCTCGCCATTTACCTTCTAGGTCTTTTACTTTGATCCTGTATATCCCAGGATAGTTTTTGATGGGCTCTAACTTTCTATTTTTCATCTGATCTCTCGCTTTTCCACCCACTCATTGAGGGATTTCACGCGAAACCTCACCACACGAGAACCAACTGGGACATAGGGGATCTTCCCTTGTGCCTTTAGTCTTCGCAGGTAAGGCTCCGATAGCGAGAGATACCGAGCTGCCTGTTTGTAGTTTAAAAGTTGCTTTTCAAAGAGCTGCTCATCTTGCAGAAGAGCTTGGCCTTGGTTCCTTAAGATATTCTCCACATTAATGTCCACAGGAATGCCTACGGATTTCTCCGCTAAAAACTACTGGCGTAGTTCACCCATACCGAGCCTGTAGTCGGTGCAACGAGGGAGAAGTGCGCCAGCCAAAGTACGACCTAGCGCCGATCCGACTTCCTGCTTTATGGAAGACCCTGCGCTAGATAAGTGAACTCAGGCCATCATGACCGTATTATACCAATCTGTTTTTGAGGGCCGAGATGAGCACCTAATGCGCTGGCCAAGGCGTTTCTTTGTCTTCTGGGCAAAAGGGAACCAAGCGATTGAGTCCTATCACTTATTCTACCTCCGATGAGCCCGTTGTCATGCCGTGTCCAAGGGGTGTACATCTCGGGTCTAAGAACCTTATGAGACCCTTCTTTTGTCGCTTACCTTTAACGGAAAACCTCCGTAGTGCCCCCGCTCGTCTTGTTCCGCCTTCCTAGAGGGCCGTTTCTTTCCAGTGGGTAAAATAGAGGGATGCCCACAAGCAAGCTCATCGAGATCGATCCCGCAAACAAACAGATCGCCGATCTGGCCCGCGATCTCGTTTCTTTAAACGACTCCGATCTCTTTTTGCCGTGGGTCGCCATGATCCTGGCTGATCGTCACTTTGCTTACGACGCTTCTGCCGTCCTCTTCTTTAACCACACTGCCCAAGCCTACAACGCCCTCACAGTAAAGAACGAAGCCCTCGTGGACGTGATGGTCACGCATTGGCAAGCCGTGTCCACGATAGTTCGACAGCATCCAGAAGCGGTGGCGGCTTACCTCTGTAAAGACCGCACAGTCTTGGTGCTTGCTGATGGGGCTACTCTTCAGGTTTCCGTCCACGGGGCTTAGCTCCTGAGTCCCTGCGCCGTCCTTATTTTCCAAATGTGTATATTTACCAATGGTCGAAAGCCGGTCTAGCCGCTCGCGGTGACAATCGGATTTGCGATGACCCTTGTGAAGGCTTTTCTTGAGCACACCAATGTTGGGGTGCCGCTAAATGCCTAGAAGGAAAGGAAAAACCAAATGGATAGAGAAAGCAGAGGTTCTGCTGTTAGTGGCGCATTCCCTGAGATTAGTCCCGATGAACAAGCCTGGAAGATTACAGAGCAAGAAGAAAAAAGAGAGAGAGCTCAAACAATAAGAGAAGGAGAATACAATTCAAATAGATATGACCAAATCACCCCATCCCAAGCTTTTGCCAGAGCGATAATTGTAAAAGTCGCAAAAGAGATGTGGCTTTACCTAGCCATCCTTGAAAACCAGTTCGTTGCATACAAGGGAAAGATTGCAAGACCCGACTTTCTTTTCACTAGATACGGATGGGTGATCGAGATTGACGGCGGCGTTCATAACCAAGAGCTAAAGATGCTTACGGATTGGAAAGCATGGGAGGACATTTTTGAGCCCCTTGGCCTTCAAGTGTATCGGATCAATAGTGAAGATCTCTATTCAGCAAAAGGTCAGATCCAGTTCCGTAAAAATCTGAAAGAGATATTTTCTAACCCACTTGAAAAGAAAAAAGCTGACGCTATCAGGGCCAAGATCTCTCAGCATAGAGGACGGCTTGATAATGAATGTGTTTTGAAGAACGCGGATCTTGAACGATTCAGAAAAAACGAACGCGAAAACCAAGGTCGAAACAGGAAGCTTTTTGCTCCTTTTCCTTCTTGGGGTGGAACGATCCTCAATGTCGCTCCCACGACGAGAAACAAACGAGAGACTGCTGAGCCAGCCGATCTTGATCAGCTAAAGAAAGCATTTCTGAAAAGTGGAAAAGTAATCACCCAGCTACCTGCTGCCCCGCCCAAAAGGATTAGGTAGCAGCTCCACGGAAAAATCGTCTCGAACATATTGGTATAATTGGAGTTGGTGTCCCTAACTTTAACTTATGGAGAGATGAAATATGGCCAAGTGGAAAGAAAAAGTGAAACCGAACCCAGCAAGTGTAAAGAAGCATAAGCGCATGGTGCGTCGTGAGGCTGATTGGATCGAATGCTTCAAGCAAGCAGAGATGGACAAGACTACTGGTGAGACCGTGGAATATGTCGTGGTGAAAAACCTCGTTCATAGACTTGCTACTAGAAGAAAGTATTCGATCCAAGAGAACAGAGTGCTCGAAAAGGGTGGCAAACTGGCTACGGTAAGTTTCCTAGTGCCTGAATGTGGGGCCGCCATCAAGGTGGGAGGAGGTGATGTGTGCTGGAGCGAAAGCGAAGTCCTGGCCCATCATGGCCTTCAGCCCTTAAGGATTAAGCCGCAGAGTCTCCACACCTATGGATCATTCCGGGCCATGGTTAGTTCTGTGGCGGCATTACTTAATCGGCCAAGGGTTCATGTAAGAACTCCATCTCAACAGATTTAACTCTCTCCAGAAGAGTTGGGCTGCGGTGGGGCTTAAGGGTCTCGCCGCAGCTTTTTTGATTCGGGGTGGCCTTGAGCTTTGCTGAACCGCTTTCGTTGCTGATATAAAGCATCCATGGCCCTTAAGGATGATAATAAAGGCACTCAGCTCATAGAAACAGCCTCACGAGAGTGGGCGATTAATACCTTCGCGGCGGTTTCTGGTGTCGCTGTTTCTTTTCTCAACAGCTCAGACCCAATGCAGGGGGCCGTGATCGGGGTTTATTTGAGAGAAACCCTCAAAACGGTTTTGAGCACGGTATCTAACTCTTACCTCTCTCAGAGAGAAAAAGTACGGGTTGGTGGATTGGCTGCATTTGCCATCAGCTCCGTGGCAGAGAAGATAAATCAAGGTGCCACATTGAGGGGAGATGGGTTCTTCAAGCAATTGGGCGACAATACTCGCAGCTCTGCCGAGGAGCTTTTTGAGGGAGTTTTACTTAAGGCCAAGAATGAACATGAAGAGAGAAAACTAAAGCACCTCGGCATTCTTTATTCATGGTTCTGTTTCCGCCCCGAGATTACGGCCTCAGATGCAAATCACATGATTAAGATATTCGAGGGGCTCTCATATAGACAGTTGTGCATTCTGGCCGTTCTAGGAGATGCACAAACCTCTCCCAGAGATGACTTTAGGCCAGAAGACCTAACTCAGTTTGAAGATGACTATGTTTTTCCTTATTCTCTCACCTATCAGGAGACCTATCAGTTGATTCAAAGTGGGCTGGTGCTCCAAAGGGGCGGGGGTGGGCCTAAAGACTTCTCAGCATTGTCGGATTGGACTTGGATCGAGCCTAAACAGTTGGTGCTTAGCCAAAACATAGGGGCAAAGATATATGAACTGGCCGAGCTGAGCTTGATCTCTTACGCCGACCGCGAGGAAGCTGAAAAAGCTTTTCGTTGGCAGAGCAAATAAAAACCCCACGCTGCCAATTTATAGAGCAGAGTGGGGCCAAGCGATCAAAAGCTTACAGATCCGCTCTCATACTTCAGTGACAGCTTCAGATTAGCGTAGTCGTCATCCACTTTTTCCAAAGCAGTTAAGGCAAACTCTTGCTCGATTGAGTCCTCTGGGCTTGCCATCTCGTCTATGGAGTTCATGAACCCACCGAGATTGAACTCGTAGTTCGCATCAATCGTGGCGGAGTCTTCATAGCCTTCCAAGGCTTTACGAAGCTCACCAACGGTCATCCCGCTTTCAACAAGAGATGTCTCTGGCGCTTTTGATCTAAGCGATGCCAGATCCTTCACTCTTTCATAGCTGGAAAGCTCGGCGGTCGCAGTGTTCCAGTCTTTGAAGCCGAAGATGTGTGAAAGCAACTCAAGACCCTGGCTATGGGTTATCTCCACATTGCATTTCTCTTTAAGGAATTGGCGAACAAGCTTCGCTTTGGATTTAAGGTTCTCGGGCGTAGGGATAGATATAGACACAATACAACCTTTCAATGGGCCT
>CAYZLH010000007.1:0-2578 GCA_964478795.1 uncultured Bdellovibrionales bacterium
GATCCAAAGGGCTTTTCCTCCTTTGGGATCCTCAGAGCTAATGCAGGGTTCATCGGGATCGCTTAAGCCCTTGGAGAACTCTAGGCCGGGCTCCACATTGAGCGCAAACGCAATGAGCCGAGTGAGTAAATAGGCGATGGATTCTGAGGGGTGCAACGCCAAACGCAAATCTAATTTTTCATAGATCGAGCGATCGATATCGGAGAGATCGAGATGAAAGCGATAGATGGTGGCTAAACTCATAGGTCTATTTGCGCTCCAAAGGGGAATGTTACCTTTAGGATGTAGCGAAAAATCTCCTCTCCCGTCGTAGATCTTGATCGCAAATCCCCATTTGCTCCAGTGAAATTCATCACTCTCACGCAAGAATTCGGCGAAAGGTAAGATTTATTCGGGAATCCATTGGCTTCGTGGCTTTTGGCAGGCAATGCGACCAATGATGCTGGGTAGCCCCAGCCATCAGTAAAAAACTGCCGTTAGTTAAGTCCACCGAAACTTTTAGGGATTTATCTTGGCGGTGGCGAAATTGAAATTTTCTCGTGGCCCCGAAACTTACTGAGCCGATCACGGGATTTTTGCCCAGTTCCTTTTCATCGTCGCTATGCCAGCCCATGCTGTCGCGTTGATCGCGATAGTGATTTAACAACACACTATTAAATTGTTGCGCGGCGGGTGGCTCGATCCGCGTTTTTATGGCTAAAAGCGTTTCCGTCCACGGCAGGGAGTGCATGGTTATTCCCGAATAGGCATAACTAATTCCCGGATCCCCATACCAAGTGGTGCGCCTGGGCTGCATGATCCATTTGCCAAACATTTGAATGGGTTCTTGTTTCCATTGAACTTCTTGCAATAAATTTTCTTCGTACCGCGCGCATTCCGCAGCGGTGAAAAGGTTTTTAAAGAGATAAACCTCGCCATCATGAGGAAGTAGATTTATTGGAGTCATAAGGATCAATCGTCACGGTTTTGTGTTTGGCAAGTAGCTTTCGCATCTTTGAATATTTGTAGATCCAGGAGTCTATATTTTTGTAGCCAACAAGGAATACGAATCGACGCCCCAAAAACACAAAGTCACCTAAGTAAACTTTTTCTTAAACTGAATCTCACGTTTCTTATCGAGAATTTTCACCGTCTTGAGCAATTGCCCCCAGCGTTCGTGGTTTTCCGTGCCCACAATGATGAATCCCAGGCCGAGATGAATGTTGAGGATCGCGCGATTGCCGGGATTGTGTTGGGCAGAAACACGTTGATAACCCAGCTTTTCCGCATATTTGAGAAACTGCACCAGAAACGCCGAATAGGCGCCCTTCCGGCGTTGACTGGGGAATAAGCCTAAATTCCGTAAATAAAAGGTCTCAAAATCATCGATCTCGCCAAACACCCAGCCCACGGGTTTTCCCTTGAACTTAAAAAGAAAATACTCGTGATGAATCTTTTCATATTCAGCCCACACTGGCTGGAGTTTTTTCGCGGCGGGAGATTTTGGCTTCATCACATAATAGAGTTCGCCCTCCTTGGAAAAAACTTTACTAAAGTTTTTCGTCACAAAGGCTTTGCATTCGTCTTTGGAAACCGCTTCACAAACCAAGTGAGGCGCGATCTTTAGGGGAAAAAAGTGATGAATTTCTTTCGCCGCTATTTCCGCTACAGTAATTGGTGGATTTTCCTTTTTCTTCACGAACAACTCCTTGGTCTGAAAAAAATTTCCCTACGGAATAAAAAATCGCCTAGCGTCCGCGAACTCCGACAAATGCTCTGTCCGCAAATTTTACCCTTGCAACCAGCGCTTTTCATCTCTTTTTGCAATTTGGGTAGAAAAGGATTTTCCCTAATTTGGCCGCTGTCGGGAAAACACAAACTCGCCCGGCCGAAATTCCGTCTTCCTCGGATAGCCATAACGCGAATGGTTTCTGAGAAAGTCGTCGAATTCCTCTTGTTTTCCGAATTCTAGCATCACCTGCTTCATGGAAGTTGTGGCGAGCACATAATCGATCTTTTTCGCCGCCAAAAAAGATTTTAGGTCCCGAAATTCCGATGGAAACGGATAGGTTTGATCGTAAGAATTCCCAGACGCAAAGCACTGAAATGAGGGGCCGAAGAAAAAGTGAAAACAACCAGAGTAGTAACAATTTCCTCCCGGTAATTCCCTCATGTACTGGATTAGTTTCGTGGCGGCGTGTTCTTTGGGGATAGAATGAAAATATCGACAATCCTCGCAGTTTTTAACCCGAGGTACAAAGACAACTAGGAGCAAACAGATCGTAAATGCGATCCACCCCGGAACTTTCCGCACCGTCCAGCGGTCAAGGAAGAGGGAAAAAAGAATGATACCGGCGAAAATGGCATCCAAAAAGTAACGGGCAGTGCCCGACCAAAAAACACTTACTACCACCACTGTTTTTAGCAGTAGCGCGAAGGAAACGACGCAGACGGCTGCCGTAAATTGATCGCCTGTCCACCACCGCCAATCTTTCTGTTTCCACCGCAAAACAAAATTTCCCGCCAATGCCACAAGTAATAGTGATGCCACCAGGAGAGTTTCCCACCATAGTGCCCGTGCCACCTCACCTTTTAGCAA
>CAYZLH010000007.1:2588-4250 GCA_964478795.1 uncultured Bdellovibrionales bacterium
TCGTTAAGTTGGTAACCAGCCACTACAAACCGGGGATTTTTTCCGGAAGCTTTTTCAAATTGATTCGCACGTGCTGCCAAAATGCTGGTGAATTCGCTCGGTAGGCCGCAGATATGGAGTTCACCTTCCCGAAAGTACTTTCAACGAACTCCACTCGCTGCAGATTTGTGGGCGACGTAAAATTTAAGAAAAACACACTAGAAAAGACTGGCCAGGAACGATCGCTACCAAAAATATTTCCGAAGATAGATAAGTGAATACTCGCCACGATCACAATCGCCACCAAAGATTTCGTTAAGTAGGACAACTTTTTTTGCGAGGACTTTCCGATCACATATCCCAGCGCTATGAGCACTAGGGCCAAGGCAACCAACATTTCCTGACGCACAAAGAGAGTCGGGATCAGCGGTATCACTAAAAATAAATAGAGGGTGAAACGGGACTTGATCCATGATGCTGCCAGCAATCCAGTATACAAGATGAGCAGATTAAAATGTCCAGCCTTGGCCATCAATGGCGCGCCAAAAGAAGCAATGAGCAGATAGTATGAGCTAAGAAAGGAGAGGAATGGACTGACCAACAATCGACGGAGCAAAAGATAATGCAGAATCGGAATTAGCGCAGAAAGCAGTCCAATATTAAAATAATAGACGAATAGCGCATCGCCCGCGAAGAGTGCGAGCAACGCGCGATAATAGGAAACATAGAGTGGCCCCCAGGCCGAGCGAATCCCCTCTTGGGTAGCATACGAAAGATAAATACTTTCATCGAAGGGATCCACGTCGAAAACTGATTGATAACCATTGAGGAACCACAGAGTCGCCATGACAAGGAAAATGAAAAAACATTTACCTTGTAGATCCGGATGATCAAGGCGCGAGTTAACTGGACGATAGCGGAAACGTAGGTTTTTCCCAACCTCTTTTAGACAACTTTGAATGCTCTTAGTTTGGCCAGGAGAACCCATCTTCCTAGTATTAAGGATTTGCTTCGACTAATCAAATTTGATTGAGTGATTAGATAATAGATTTAAGCTTTACTGCAACAGCTCAGAGCTCCAGTTACTTTTTTAAGAATGTATCTTTTGGCCGAACATTTTTTGGCCCGAGACTTAACCTTAAGTAAACTCCTCAATGCTCAACTTTCCTCTTTCGATCTTTACGAAGCTGGAGTTGAGCATCCACGATCCCGGATTGAGATAAGGCACACCAGAATCGAGCACCACATTGCCTTGGTGGTGGGTGTGTCCAAATACAATGCCATCAAATCCGCGGAGCGCAATTTCATTGGCCGAAGAGCGAAAACCCGGCGGTTCCCCCAAAATTCCTTTGCCGCGCCATACGCGAAAGTGCGAGCGAAATTTTTCGAACTGAATCCAGAGTTTGTAAAGTGATGGATGCAACTTTAACGCAAATCCGCCCACCCAAGTGCTGAATTCGTAAAGACGGGGAAAACGAATAAAAAAAGGATCGTAAAGATGTCCATGCTCCACACGAAACCGACTCTCACCAGATTTTACGTTTAGAAAGGGCGCGAGTTTGAATCCGCCCCAGTCGCTCAAAAAGTGTTCGAAAAAAATATCGTGATTGCCCACCACATAATAAATGTTCGTGCCGCGAGCCATGGCTTGCTTCAGCGCATGCAACACCTCGGGCACATCGT